>JBCDFA010000499.1:0-4048 GCA_039178835.1 Chloroflexota bacterium | reverse complement strand
TGCTACTCGCCGCAGGTGAACGTGTCTGATCGCATTACTGTGATGCATCAGGGGGCTGTGCTTGTCGAGGACACTGCCGGAGAAATTGCCGCCAACATTGGCGTCCAACAGGCTTATCTAGGAGAGTCGTATCGCTATGACCAACCTGCTCACCATTGAGTCGATTCATACTTTTATTGGTCAGTTTCACATCCTTCAAGGCATCTCCCTCGCAGTGCCACAGGGCAGCATCACCGCGTTGCTGGGACGCAACGGTGCCGGGAAAACGACGACGCTCCGCTCGATTATCGGGTTGGACGCGCCACGTACTGGCCAGATTGTCTTCGATGGGATGGCCATTCAGGGTCGTCCGACCTATGAAATTGCAACGCTTGGCATTGGCTATGTGCCGGAACACCGTGCCATCTTTCGTGACCTCACCGTCGAGGAAAATCTTAAGATTGCAGAGCGCCATAAAGGTGATCTAGATCGCAAAATCAATCTTATCTTTGAACTCTTTCCCGACCTCAAGCGCTTCTATCGCCTGGATGGTGGCAAGCTCTCTGGTGGACAACGACAGATGCTGGCCATTGCACGAGCGCTGGTGCCAGACAATCGGCTGTTGCTGATCGATGAGCCAAGCGAGGGGCTGCCCCACCCTATTGTCGAGCAGATCATCGCAGTGCTACGTCAGTTGTCAGAGCACCTCACGGTGCTTTTGGTCGAGCAAAACTTTCATATGGCGGCACAATTGGCAGATCGCTACTATATCCTTGATGATGGATATTCGGTGCACAACGGACACATGGCTCATCTTGTAAAAGATCACGCGTTGACTGACCGATACCTGGGGACAGGTTCATAATACAGGTGGTGTATGGTCAGATTTTTACGACTTAATCGAAATGTTTTCATTACTACATTTGCTATTCTGCTCATCTTTGTGTGGTCATTTCAGCAGTTCGAGCCACAGGTAACGGTGAGCATTCTGCTGTCCGGCCTCACGCTGGGTGCGCTTTACTTTCTGGTCACATCGGGGCTCTCACTAATCTTTGGCATGATGAATGTGCTGAATTTTGCGCACGGCGTGTTGTTTATGTTTGGCGCGTACATAGGGTATACGCTCTATGCCAATCCCCTCCTGTTGATCAACATCCTGCCGTTTATCTGTGTAGTTGTTGGCGGGATACTGGTGAGTTCTTGGGTTTTGCGGCGATGGTCAGTGCAGATATCATCAGAACGGGCAGCACAAATGCTTGTGATGAGTTGCTGGATTGGCGCAGGTATCTTGTTGTTCCTCGGCGTGCGGGGGTTCGACCTCACGGCGTTGTCAGTAGGGGCGGCTACGGCTGGTGGTGGCGCCATCGCTACTGAAGAAGCCCTGGAAAGCGTTGATGATTACGCTATACGGCTCATCCTGTTGACCACAGCAGGCCTGATTATAGGCGTTACACACGGTATACGACCACTTCATGCCATCAATCAACAGGTGCGGTGGCGTCCACTGGTGCTTGGTGCAACAATAATTCTGATTGGGTTTGCACTGTTGCCATTCCGCACATCGGTCGAACAGAGCATCCTTGGTATGTCATCGAACTGGCGCTTTGTGCTGGCGTTGACGGTAGGGGCACTCAGTGGTGCGGCGGTGGGGGCATTGATCGAGTGGAGTTTGATCCGTCCACTGTACGACCGACCGATCTACCAGATTCTGGTAACACTTGGGCTGGTTTTTGCGGGAACAGAACTGGTTACAGGAGTGTGGGGTCCGGCAGAATACTTTATGGAGACACCGGCCTTTTTCAACCAGCGAGGTGAGAACTGTCCATCGGCGAATCTGGTGGCGTGGTTTCGTGACAATTGTGCTTCTATCGATGTGCTGGGGCAACCATTCCCGAGCTATCGCCTCTTTCTTATTGCGCTAGGTATGATTATTTTTATTGCCATTGGCCTGGTGCTCCAGCGAACCCATCTCGGCATGATTATCCGCGCTGGGGTGCAGGATGGAGAGATGGTACAGGCACTCGGGGTCAATGTGCGGCAAGTCTTCACACTGGTGTTTGCCATGGGTACCGGGCTCGCAGCTTTGGGTGGTGTTGCTGCGGCACCGTTTATAGGGGTCAACCCAAACACTGGGCAGGAGTTTTTGCTCCACGCTTTTATTGCTATGGTAATCGGCGGAATGGGCAGCTATGTCGGGGCAGCAGCAGGGGCATTATTGGTAGGGATGGCACGCGCCTTTGGAGACCAGCTTGTACTCTCGGGCATTCATTTGCCTGGTATGGCTGAGGCGATTCAGATGTCGCCTTCTATTGCACGTGCTTCGACAGTATTAATTATGGTATTGGTACTGCTGGTACGTCCGACCGGGTTGTTTGGGAAAAGGATTAACGGATGACGATGTGAAATTGCTGAAACAGTGGGTACCACAAAGCTGGAGTGGTTTTGGTGCGCTAATAATACTGGTGCTTTTTCCCTTCATCATCGCCATGCTGACTGGCCAGCCAATCGATGACGGCACACCAAAATGCTGGCAGTGGATGCTGATACAGGTCTTTATTCTGGCCGTCTATGCTATGTGACTGGCATTCTGCTCAAGCATGCAGAATAGTCGCTCTGGGCAGCACTATTGATGGTGTTGCTGGCCGCTCGCTGGCTCGATGAATGCGTTGTGGAACCTGCAACGCCCTGCTGATGACCATCATTGACGGTGCAGGAACGTTGATCAGGCCGATATTTGGCGCGGGGGTCATACAACTGCTGGGCTACAGGCTCAATACGCTTTCTCGTCCACGGTGGCCACTTATCTTCAGTATCGTGTCTATTCTGATTGTGTTATTCTTTCCACATGGCTTGGTTGGAACCTGGCGCACACAACGGCTTGAGTGGCGCACAACCTGGTCACAGCGGTTACGAAGGCTCGGTCGTAGTACATGAGCATGTTTGCGAAAGGAATAACATCAACAATGAAACCAGCTAACGATCCAGCGATTGATTATCAAAAAGTGGTACAGGAGGGATACGATCAATGTGCGGCAGCTTATGAGCAGGCACGGCGCAACAAAGCACATCCTGAATTAACATTACTGATTGATCGACTTCCCACAAGTGCTACTGTGCTTGATCTCGGTTGTGGTGCCGGAGTGCCAATTGCACGAACGCTAGCCCAACATTTTGCCATTACCGGGGTAGACTCGTCAGGGGAGCAGATTCGGCGTGCACACATCAATGTTCCATCTGGCACATTTCTATGTGACGACATAAGCGAGATTGACTTTCCATCGGCATCCTTTGATGCGGTTGTGGCGTTCTATTCAATCTTCCACCTTCCCCGCGAAAAACATCTGGCACTTTTTCAGCGGATACACACATGGCTCAAATCAGACGGATATTTGTTAGCCACGGTGACAAAGACGCGTGAAGATGCCTACACAAAAGATGATTTCTTTGGTGTGACCATGTATTGGAGCAATTATAGTCTGACCGAGTATCAAAAGATGTTACAACAAGTCGGGTTTCAGCTCATCGATATGACCACTATCGGTCATGGATATATCGATACACGGCCTGATGGAGAGGTGCATCCGCTCGTTTTCGCACAAAAAACAATGTTCTAAAATCTCCAAATATCTCGCCAGTGTACACTCTGCTGCTTTGCGACAGCAACTACCGCGCCTTGTGCTTGCATTGCACACTAAAGGCTTCTGTGGTATGATTTCGAGCAATCAAAACGAAGGGGCATTACCCCCTCATTAATAGATAATCTCAGCCAAGGTGCCCATGTCCCGGATGACAGGGCTTAAAGGCGAAGCCGGTGTAAGTCCGGCGCTGTCGCGCAACTGTAACGCTTGTGTTCGCACAAGCGAAGTCAGGTCGCCCGCCCTGGTTGATATGCTCGCTCCTCGCGGATTGGGAGCTGTGGCAAACCAATTCAACCCTGACTAGTAACACTGTTATTTCGGGTGTATCTTTCCTGAATGGTTCCTCTACTCCCAACCGTGTGTCGGTTGGTTTTTTTGTGTTCAGCACGTACTAGCTGGACGGAAAGGAGGTTAATCCATGATACATCTAC
>JBCDFA010000498.1:0-4101 GCA_039178835.1 Chloroflexota bacterium | reverse complement strand
CCGCCATCAGCCATCGCCTGATCTGCGCTATTTTGTCGAGCGCTACTGGCACATCACCTGGGACCTGCGTGGGCAGCCACCGCATCTGCAAGAGACCCTGCCACATCCCTCGGTCAACCTGGTCTTTGAGCACCACACCGCCAATGTGTATGGTGTAGTCACTGGCAAGTTCGCACGACGCCTGGTTGGTCAGGATCGGGTGTTGGGTGTGAAGTTCAGGCCGGGCGGCTTTTATCCCTTTGTCCAGTCCTCCATGGCACGCTTGACCGATCAGTCCGTTGGTCTAGGCGAGGTTCTGGGCTTCGACAGCCGCACGCTCGAGCAAACGGCCCACGCCTCGGTGGATGCCGCAACGATGATTACTCAGATCGAGGCATTTCTCCGCACACGGCTGCCAGCCCACGATGCTCAGGTCGAGGTCATCAACCAGATGGTGAGCCGTATCATCGCAGATCGCAGCATCACCAAAGTCGATGATGTGGCGGCGCTGTTTCATCTCAACAAACGCTGGCTGCAACGCGTCTTCAACTGTTATGTTGGCGTAAGCCCCAAGTGGGTCATCAAGCGTTACCGTCTGCAAGAAGCCGCCGAGCAGTTGGCCGATGGCGCAACCGTGGATTGGGCCAGACTCGCTCAGGACCTGGGATACTTCGATCAGTCCCACTTCATCAGGGACTTCAAAGCCCTTGTGGGCAGCACGCCAGTCGAATATGCACGTCTGGTGGAGAACAGTCTGCAGCAAGAACCAGGTGTTGCTGCAAGTGTGATGGACGTATAAAGCTTTTCCTTTTAATGGTGCATCATCCCTCAGATGGATCAATTCGTTTACCGCCTCTGTTATACTCTGCACATACACATTAGCAGGTAACATTCAAAACATATGAATTCAAACATTCAAGCGCTTATTCAGGCGTGTCATTCGCTGGATATTCACTACGAGACTCTGCACAGTGACGGGAATCTGGTGCTAGTGCACGCAGGAAACATGCCGGCGCTCTTCTCAAACTGGACAACGCCTGTTAATTCACAGGCCGTTGCGCGGCTCTGCGAGGACAAGGAATACAGTTATGTTGCCCTGTCCAGGTACATGACCATGCCCTGTACCATTTCGTTTCTGGACCCGCAAGTGGCTGAACAGTATCGGCGGTATGTGCGGTTCAACTCAACTGAGGCCATCGTTCAGGAAATAGCTGCCACATTCTCGTATCCGTTGGTGCTGAAGCGCAATCGTGGTTCTCATGGCTCAAATGTGTTCCTTGTCAACGACAAGCACGAGGCCGCTGAGAAGATCGAGACGATCTTTGATAAGCAGTCGAAAGACTATGATTATGTGGCGCTTGTCCAGGAACACATTGCTATTGCTCAGGAATATCGCGCAGTAATGTTCAATGGCTCACTTGAGTTTGCCTATCTGAAATCGACATCACAGGCAGAATATACGGGTAATCTGAGTCCTCTGCACTGGAGTGGGGCCAAAGCAGAACAGGTCTCTGACCCACAGATGTTGTCGAAAATCGAGCAGTTTGCCAAACCAGGTCTGGAAAAACTCGGCATTCGTTACGCCGGAATTGATATTGCGGAGGATGCCGATGGCCAACTATGGTGTATCGAAGTCAACGCGTCGCCGGGGTTCGATAAATACATCAGGGATTGTGGTAATACCGATGTTGTTGCGCTGTATGTTCGCATGCTGCAGTGGTTGTCTGAGCAATGACGTGTATAAGAGTAGAATCGTACTGCTCAATATTCGTTTTGTCTCGTCTGGAACTCAATGATGGATGCTGAACCAACACCCGCAATGGTTGCTTTTTATGAGCAGCGTACCAATGAACACATCGAACGAGTCCGGCGGTGTCTTGCTGTGATGGCGCGTGTGACCAACTACGCTCAGGAACTGAACGAACGTGGGAGCATGCACGATGCTTCGAAATTCGGTCCTGTTGAACGCATTCCGTATACCTGGCTGACCGAATACTATCGTTGCCAGCACTATGGCCAGCCCTTCACATATCCCGCAGGCGTAGAAGAGCAGGTTCAAGCGGCGATCCAGCATCATGTGACGACGAATCGCCACCATCCAGAGTTTCACGCCGATCCCAATAATATGTCTGATGTTGATCTCATTGAAATGATCTGCGATTGGACGGCCATGGCCCAGGAGTTTGGCCAGAATGGGGGCAGTGCACGCGGATGGGCCGATAAGACCATTGGCCGTCGCATACACTTTAATGCTGAGAAGCGTCAGTTTATCTACGCAATGATCGACCTGCTCGATGCTCAACTAGACGCTGATGAATGACCGAGCACCACAAAACGACGAAGCTACCAATGTGTCTTGATGTAACAACTACATCATCGATATTCCGCTGTTTGGTTCGAGCAGACATCTTCAATAAGGTTAGCACATCAAGGATGGTATTGTGACAGACTCCTTCAAAAATATTCTTGCCCACATTGCTCCTACGATCCAATCATGGGGGTTCAAGGGGAGTGGTCAGCATTATCGCAAATTACTGGAACATTGTGTTCTGGTGATTCATTTTCAGAAAAGTTCTGGTGGGGATCAGTTTTATGTGAATCTTGGGATGCAGCCCTTGTTTGTCCCTACTGAAGGAGGGACAGCACCCAATCCAAAGACCATCAAAGAATATGAGTGCATCTTTCGTGACCGTGTCGATCCACCTGATGGCATGTCTGGCTGGCCCTATACGATGGATGCATCGATGTTAGAATTCTTTGAAGCACAGCTTGCGAAGGGCTATCAGGAGTATCTTGTCCCGCTGGTGATCATTCCAGGGCCGATCACCGATGTAACCGTCCAGGATTTTGATGGGCAATCGGGGCATCCGTTGCTGGGCACTGGCCACGCACGCAATTTCCTTCATTTTTCACGTATTGCACTGGCAACTGACCAGCGCGAAAAAGCGATAGCCTTTGCACAGGCTGGCATTGAACGTTGCCCCGAGAAAGCCTCCGGGTTGCGTGTATCTCTTGAGGTGGTGTTGACTGAGGCAGGTGAGTAGTTTGTTGATCTATACAAGCCCTGTGAAATCGTAGTTGACTTTTAATTTGATGGATTACCGCAAAGGAGGAATGATGTCTGTATCAACTCGACACGACCCTTTTCCTGTAAACGACCCTTTTCATGGCATTTATGCCTACGGCGTGGAAACCCGTGCTGGAGCCAGAGTGCTACATATCTCTGGTCAGGTTGGGGTATCGGAAGACGGGGTGCTCCCAGATGATTTTTATGGTCAATGTAAACAAGCCATTTTGAATGTTGAAGCTGTTTTGAGAAAAGCAGATATGACTCTGGCTGACATTGTCAAAATGTCCTTTTTCCTGGTCCGGCGTGAGGATATGGATATGCTGGTGGAAGTACGCAAGGAGTTGTTAGATGGTGTTCGACCAGCCATTACAACTCTATTCGTTGCAGGTCTGGTATCACCAGACTGGTTAGTCGAGGTCGAGGTTGTGGCCTGTGCAGAGTGAAAGGATATCTTTAATGAGGAGGGCAATCGACTATACCTTTTTAGATGATAGCCCTCTTTCTTGTAAAACAGCTATCCTCGTCCTAACAAAAGATAACGTTCATTGAATAAAACAATCAAACATATTCACGCACTGCTGATTTGCGGGCGTTGTGTGGAAGGAGAATGAGATGACAGTAATGCTCACGAAGGATTCGTTTGTCGCGGCTCAGTGTTTCATTGAAGCGAATGCCAGACCGCTTGATGTAGCGCTGTTGCACTTCTATTTTAGTGCGGAGTCCACTGAATCGGTGCGGTCTGCTCTCCGAAAGTATCAGAATCCCGATGGTGGATTTGGGCATGCGCTTGAACCTGATCTTCGGGCAACAGAAAGTTCAGCACTCTGTACGTCAATCGCCTTCCAGATATTCCGAACCATTGCCGCAAAACCAGATGATAGCATGGTCGTGCAGGCTATTTCTTACTTGCTCAAGACGCTGGATAGAGCGTGTAGACACTGGCGGATTATACCGACATCGGCAGATGCAAGTTCCCATGCACCATGGTGGAATCAGACTGGACGTGAGGATACGTTTAACAGCTTCTCTCTGAACCCAACGGCAGAGATTCT
>JBCDFA010000497.1:0-4133 GCA_039178835.1 Chloroflexota bacterium | reverse complement strand
GCGACGCACGATGGGCTGGGTTTCACTCACCCACGCAGCACAAGGTGGTGACATCGTTATCAATCCGCCGACCGATCCAGACCCAACACCTGAACCTGGCCCAGATCCAACACCTGAGCCCGACCCAACCGTGTTTGGCCTGATCGACCTAGATGGTATTACCGACGGTGAATTGGTTGACCGACAACTCTACATCGAAGCTATTGTCAACGGCGAAAACGTAGACCGAGTAGAGTTTGAGTTACTGGGACCAGATGGATACAGATACACCAACAGCGAGAGCAGTGCTCCATATGCACTCATTGGCGATGATGGTGAGACCCTCTTCGCACTAAACACGCTCGACCTGGCCGACGGAAAGTATACCTTGACGGCAGTAGCATTCGACACCGAAGGGAATACATCTGAGCGCACTGAAGGGTTTATCGTCCTTTCCGAAGGTATACAACGCACATATCTTCCGATGGTCACTCGCTAAAAAGACATTCAATCTTGAGATAAAATAAAAAAAGAGCTCGCATTCGACAGGCGCTGGTTGAACAGACCAGCGTTTGTTGATTCGACTTTTTAACACTATGCTGTACTAGTTCTACCCCCATACAACACCCGAAAGCCAACCCATATTGACTGGTTCATCAAAAATCGCTTGACTCCATGGCAAAACATTATTATACTTGCTATACAACAAGTAAGTTATAAACTCTGGTTATGACAAAACTCATATCCAAACACATCAGGACCCGTTACTTCGAAAGGAACAACCAATATGCAAAAAGCACAACAAGCGCTCGCATCAGATCGATCAGGTATGCTGCGCTACGCACTCTACAGCGACTCGTTCTTCTGCGCCACATTAGCACTAGGCTGCATAGTAGGTGCAAATGCTCTGCCTGCATTACTAGGTTTTGGGTCACCAGTTCTCTTCGCCAGTATTGGTGCCATTGTTGTGGTGTGGGCTGCATGGTTATTTTTCATAGCACATCAGCAAACCATTCGCCTGGCTCTGGCCCGTATTCCTCTGTACGGCAATTGCGCCTGGGTCGTCGGGACCATCATTATTCTCCTGAGCGGGTGGCTCCCATTGACATCAGCAGGAATGTGGATTCTTGGCCTACTGGCGGTCTGTGTTGCCGGTTTTGCCTTCGCACTATTCCTCGGCATACGTCAGGTCGAACGCATATAACATTGGGATCGTGAACACAAAACCAATCACATTTATATTCTTTACTTGCTATACAGCTAGCAATTTTAAACACCATTTCATTTTGGAGGAACACCATATGGATTTACAACTTGTAGGAAAACGCGCATTTATCAGTGGCAGTACCAGCGGAATTGGCGAGGCGGCTGCACGTCTACTTGCAGCAGAGGGCGCTGCTGTCATCATTCACGGGCGACAAGAAGCTACAGCGACACACATCGCAGATGAGATAGTCCAAACAGGTGGTAAAGCAAAGGTTGTTACTGGCGATCTCGCAGACGCGGATATTGCAAAAACGGTTGTCCAGGAAGCATTGGCGGCCTTCGACGGGATCGACATTCTGGTCAATAACGTTGGTGTTTATCCCCACGGACCATGGTTTGATACCCCTGACACCGAATGGCTGGATCTCTACAACAGCAATGTGGGATCGGCGGTGCGGTTGATCCAGGGCTTTGTCCCGCAGATGAAAGCCCAAAACTGGGGGCGAGTCATTACTATCGCCGATGGCGTGGTAACCACACCGATACCATTTGTGGCACCATACGCCGCATCGAAAGCCGCATTACTCAACATAGCCATCAACCTCGCGAAGGAATTAAGCGGCACTGGTGTTACATCAAATGCGATTAGCCCTGGCGCCATCCGCACCCCCGGTACCGAGACCATGTTTCGTGAGCTTGCCGTAGGACAAGGGCTACCTGACGATTGGGACCAGATTGAGTCGTTTATTGTCGAGCATGTCGCACCAACACCTGTTGGTCGGCTGGGGCAGAGTCAAGACATTGCGTATATGATCGCGTTTCTGGCCAGCCCATGTGCCGACTTTATTACTGGTACCAACATGCGAGTCGATGGCGGAGCAGTCGGGATTGTGTAATGATGGTGGTGTCGGGGCCAAGCAATTTCGCATTGCTTGAGTTTCTCCCCAATTCAGGGTACACTCTCTGCCTGAACCGCTACTGTCATTCGAGGCAAGCATGAGCGACAAACGAAGTGATGGACGCTTGCGTGATCCCGAACGCTCGCGTGAGGCCATCCTACAAGCAGCCGAACAACTCTTTGCACAAAAAGGCTATGAGTCAACGAGCCTGCAAGAAATTGGCACATTGGCCGGGGTCTCACGCGGCACACCGGGATACTTCTTCGGATCGAAAGAACAGCTCTACCAGTCAGTCCTTGATCGCATCCTAAAAGCGGAGCACGACGCAGCCGAACAGGTTCACGAACGGCTGATGTCGTCCGGTGCAGCCCCTGTTGATATTATCACTGAAGTTATTCGTAGCCACATCGATTTTCTTGTAGCACGACCAACCTTCCTGCAACTACTGACCCGTGAAGCATTGAGCAACTTTGCACAACCACAATCAACAACCACTTTAGAAGTTATCCAGGCTGGGCGAATGTTGCTCACGCATGAACTGGAACGTGCTGACATCCACCATGTTGACCCAGACATGTTGTTGCTCAGTGTGGTCGCGCTCTGCTGGATGCCCCTGACTCATCGAGAAACGCTCCTCAAACCATTAGCAATGGATGTTGACGATCCCGCATTTATCGAGCGCTTGAAAGAGCATGTCGTTAGTCTATTACTCCATGGAATCCTGCATCAGTAAAGCAGCCATGGCCTTCTTGCGCCAACTACTCTCGCCACACCGCTGGTGTTTACGCTCATGTTTACGCTGGTGTTTACGCTCAGGCAGTATAGTGATACCAGATACATTTTCTTGAACAAAAAATAGAAATCGAGGAGCACTAGAATGGCAGTCAAACTCGCAGTAATTTACTATAGCTCAACCGGAACCGTTTACGAACTTGCTCAGGCCGTCGAAGCGGGAGCCAAAGCCGGTGGCGCAGAGGTTCGTTTGCTCAGAGTTCGCGAAACCGTGCCTGAGCAAGGGGTTGCATCAAATCCGAAATGGGCCGCCCATCTACAAGCGACCCAGAGCGTCCCGGAAGCACAACTTGACGATCTTGAGTGGGCCGATGCAGTCATCTTTGGCACACCAACACGCTTTGGTCTGCCTGCCGCACAGCTTAAACAATATATCGATTCTGCTGGTGGATTGTGGTTCCAGGGCAAGCTTGCCAACAAGGTTGTTTCGTCATTCACCAGTGCTGCCACCACCCATGGCGGACACGAAACCACACTGGTTGCACTGAACAACACCTTTTATCACTGGGGTGCTATTATCGTCCCACCAGGGTACAACGATCAGGTGCAGTTCCAGACCGGCACGCCCTATGGTACAACATTTGTCAGCAACAATGGCGAATTGACGCCAGATGATGCGTCAAAAGCTTCTGCTGAGTTTCAAGGCCGTCGCGTGGCCGAGATCGCTGCTCAGTTAATCGCTGGTCGCTCATAAGCAGGAACGACTCATGGTGTGACTATGTAGTAAAGAGCAAAATCAAAGATAAATTATTGTATCGACGCCGTGGAGCTTATCAGACTTGTCCACGGCGTTACCTATGGATCGAGTAGTAACTGAAAAACGTAGCTAAATATAAAGGAGATAGATCATGACTATTCAAGGATTGCACCATATTACGCTCGTGAGCGCTAATGCACAACGTACTGTCGATTTTTATACCAAGCTGCTTGGTCAGCGGCTGGTCAAACAAACGGTGAACTTTGACGACCCTGGGAGCTACCATCTGTATTTTGGTGATGAACTGGGACGCCCTGGATCGGCTATCACATTCTTCGAGTGGCCCAGTGCACCAAAGGGGCATCCAGGAATTGGTGGCACACACCACTTTGCGCTGCACGTCGCCGACTACGATGGCCTGCTCAAATGGAAACGGCGCCTGATAGATCACGGTGTTGCGGTTGATGGCCCATTGGACCGTCACTATTTTCGTTCCATTTACTTCCGCGACCCTGATGGCGTCATCGTCGAGATCGCGACGCGTGGCCCTGGCTGGACGG
>JBCDFA010000496.1:0-4148 GCA_039178835.1 Chloroflexota bacterium | reverse complement strand
TATTAAAAACATAAACTTTAACATTTGAACATAGATGGATAGCCGCACAGAGCCTGGCTACACTCAAAAACACATTGCTACAATGGGTCATTTTGCTTATCAAAAATCCAAGAAACCTTCTCTTGTCTTACCCTCTCACCCTTAACCCCTCAACTTCCCCTTCATAGCGCACCAGGTAATCGTAATACAGCAGCGTATAGGCTGACTGACGCAAAGGGAGACAACCAACAACCCACAATTGAGCAAGCAAGCTAATACTCACATAAACAACAGTGTATTCAAGCTGCAACAGACTAATCAAAAAGGGCCAACCGATTGGGAGGAAAAAAACAAATGGGGATACTAATGTTGTACCGGTGATGAGTAGGGCAGCCCTACGTGTGTATGCAGTATCATACGTAGCAAGCTCCCAACTGCGCCGAACACTTACCCACGCAGATCTATTTTCCAACAATAGTGCCTGTGGAATAAAGATACAGCGTGGATATAACCACTGTACTATCATCCATGGAATCAATAACGCCAGAAAAGCAGGTATCATGAGAAATATCACTAAGTCACGACCACTGACTACCGATAACGATGGTTCTTCTGGGGTCAAGAGACCAGACACTATACTAACCAGACCCAAAATCTCTACAATTGACAAAAAAACAAAAACACAAACCAACAGTATTGGAACCATTAATACAAAAAACAAACTCAATATACGAGGAAGTTTAGCACGCAATGTCGGCAATATCTCATCTGGCTGATGCAGTGCAGTGGTGATGATACAGGTGAATACGCCTGTGGCAATCGTATAGAGCACAATGAAAGTGCCATACATCACAAATGATCCCCACATTCCTAATAAGCCCAATTCCAAAGGCAGCCACACAATGGCGATAAATGGCAGAAAACAAATAAGTGCGAGAGAAAAGAAGAGCCCGAGATGACGACGATAGAGGTGAAAAGCCGCATCGAGGATGTCAGCGAGTTGAATAAAACGCGAAGAGGTTGCTTGTGTTTCCATATCTCCTTTTCCCCACATCAACTCCATCAAAAACGTTGTCTTTATCCTAAAAAGAAAGACCCCAAGCGTCATTGCTCCAGGTCAGTGATACTACACAGGTATTATAAACGAAAGCATACATATCAAATCACATGTGCTACGCCGCGCTGACATATGAATGGGTCAAAAGCAAATGCTTTAATTGCTCCAGCACCCCGATAGCCTGTGAACGTTGCACAGTTGGAAAATCATCTAAAAAGTCATCAATGCACTGTCCCGCAGAAAGGTACTCCAGCAAAATTTGTACTGGCACACTGGTCCCAGCAAAGACGGGAATACCGCCACGAACAGTTTGTTTTTGTTCAATAAATGCTAAATAATTCATACAGATACCTCCATATGCCATCATGTTAGCACAAGTATGGCATTTTGACATTTTATTCCATACAATCCACCTACTTGTGCTTATACAAATCTATACGAATCAGCATATCTCGTGGTAACAAATGAACATATGACCAGAGATACTGGTCCTTTATTAAGAGCTATGTGAATGGATAACACTTGATATAGCAGCCAGATCATAACGTCTGTATGTTACAATTCCACGACTATATTCTCTTGGAAACACACAGTTACGATATTGCTCAAGCAAGCGCAAAGGAGGTCTTATGGATGTTCTTCGCACACCCGATGAACGCTTTGCCGCACTCCCCGAATATGACTTTGCCCCAAACTATGTCGATGTTGACGGTTTGCGGATGCATTATGTTGACGCAGGTCCGTCTGATGCCGCACCAGTGCTCATGCTCCACGGTGAGCCATCGTGGTCGTATCTCTATCGCAAGATGATTCCCATTGTTGCTGCTGCTGGATATCGTGTGATCGCTCCAGATTTGATCGGTTTTGGTCGTTCTGACAAGCCCATCAACCGCGAAGATTATACGTATCAAAGCCATATGGATTGGATGCAAGGATTCATAGAGGCGCTTAATCTCCGCCATATTGCATTGGTCTGTCAGGATTGGGGAGGCTTAATTGGTCTCCGTTTAGTTGCTGAACACTCAGACCGTTTTGCGCGTGTGGTAGCAGCAAATACGATGTTGCCCACCGGAGACCAGAGTCCGAGCGAGGCGTTTTTGAGCTGGCAACGCTTTTCACAAGAAGTTCCCGACTTTAATGCTGGTGCCATTGTACAGACGGCTACCACCACTGACCTGGACCCAGAGGTTATCGAAGCATACAATGCACCTTTCCCTGATGACCGCTATAAGGCTGGCGCTCGCCAATTTCCTATGCTTGTTCCCATCACATCGGATGATCCAGCGGTAGAGGCTAATCGCCAGGCATGGGAGCAATTAAAACAATGGGAGCAACCATTTCTAACTGCATTTAGTGATTCAGATCCTGTCACAGGCGGTGGAGAGCGCATATTTCAATCACTAATACCTGGGGCACAGAATCAGCCGCACACGATTATCAAGAATGGTGGGCATTTTCTCCAGGAGGATCAGGGGCCTGAGTTGGCACATGTGGTGGTAGACTTTTTGTCGCAAACAAATTATTGAGCAGAAAAGTGTGGGGACATAGACATGCGGCGCTCTGGAGCGCCGCACACGAAAATACATAGAGCGATTGGAACGGTTCAGGAGTTCTTCCAGCTCATCAAGTTGTTAAAAACCTCTTGAGTAATACGAGTAGCGCCGTTCAGACCATAGGGGCTTCCGCCCACACCATACGCGTGAATCCCAACAGCACATTGATTGCACAGCTCATTATTCCACACCGGCGAACCACTCATTCCGCCGATGGTGTCATTGGCGTAAAACAAACGCAAATTCTCTGTTACTTGGACAGACCCATCGCTGCGCCACATCGTACCGTAGGGTTTGTCACCAGGATACCCACTAATATTCGTACTTTCGCCATTCCGGCTGCCATTCTCCCATTGGAAGCCAAACCATCCTGTTTGATTACCAATCGTACAGTTCAACTTAATCGCACCATAGTCGTAGCTTGGTGAATAGCTCTGAGTCCACCCCGATGGAGCAAACAAACGTTCTGCGCTACAACTTCCGTAAGGTGTTGAGCTGCCATCGCGACCAGGGTAAACGCGTACGTTCTGTGACCATCCACCATAGTAGACACAGTGGCCAGCCGTCGCAACCGTATCAGCACTAATGAGCCAGCCAGTACATCCACCACTATTTGATGTGATATGCACAATTTTGCGATAGGTTGAGGATGTTGTATTGGTGATGCGATAACGGCTATCAGGACCAATAACCGAGTCGATTCCAACACTATCGCCAGGAGCAGTCACAGCTGCAACTGGTTTATCAAAGACGACTTCGGTACCATCATTGACCGGTTGACCACTGCCTTCAAAAGCTGGTGAGAAATCCATCATTTCGTGTGCTGCAATGCTGGGAGGTATATAGCCATCGCTAGAAACTGTCTCGTGCATTTTGGCATCATCAGGCTCTTCGAGATCACTATCAGGCTGTTGTGCATGGGCAGGCACAACGGACACAAGAAGAATGGCTATTGAGAGGAACATGGTAATCGTAACAAAGATTGTGCGGAGTTGGGCGAAAACTCTGAGTGTGAGCATAGAGAACATCCTTCCATAAAGGGAGCATAGACAGCTGATTACACTCGATCATGACAATACTTTGTGGTGCAGAAATGGCTCCTAATCATTCCTTTCTATTGATTTTTCATTAATGTGTGTATTATATTTTATTAACTATAGATAAATAAAAATCAGACTAAATATGTATTGACAATCATTAACTTAGAGGTGAAATTGATACGTTAGGAAATGGGGATATGGGAAGAATGTATATGTGTATGCCTTATAATTATTCCGATTTGGCAGTAATGAGCTACCGTTGTATGATACAGTATCGAAATAATGTGACGGAATTCTCAAAACATAGAGAGTAGTCGTGGTAAAACCACTGGAGTATATATCCATGTCTGATCAAGCGGAACAAATTGCCCCAAACGCATCCAAACCTGAGGTTATGTATCACACACGCTGCACCACATTTGAACAACAACGGAACAAATACAGCCGACATGCTAATCTTAATGCGAATGTCAGCGTAGGGCTGTTTTTGGTCACGGCGATCTTCATGGGCATAGGCGT
>JBCDFA010000495.1:0-4158 GCA_039178835.1 Chloroflexota bacterium | reverse complement strand
CTGGCTTCCTACGAGATATTGGCAGTAATCCAGACGCGTGACAGGTTGAGTAGCGTGTTTCATAGGGCCTAGCATACCCGATACCTCAATAGGATGACAACTCAGCGCAGGAAGTGATGGCATTCTTGCGTAAGTCCTGACCTCAAAAATCCGACCGCGTCATTAACTCGACAATGCTTCTGCCATCTGTCTAGGGGTATGATAGGTTGAGAACACTTGCCTAAGCGACACAGGTCAACAACAGTGCGTAAACATATCGTTACACGGATTGCAACCGATAGCAGGTTAATAAAAGAGATAGGGGAACAAAGAAAAACAAAAGAGGTATTAAGCGTATCAGAAAAATAGATTTATCGATAACTCATTATGTGGAAGCATAAGTCAGAGCATGGGCAATACCAGCCTGAAGAGTACTATAGGTTATGATACCTTGAAGATCTACGCCCAATTGCACCATCGTTTGTGCTACTTCTGGACGAATACCCGTAATAATAATCCGAGTCCCTAAGAGTTGTACCGCCTGTGCAGCTCGAACAAAGGTATTAGCAATCTGCGTATCAACAATTCGTACACCGGTGATATCTAGGATAGCAATGCTTGTCTGAAGTGTTGCCACACCATCGAGCAATGTCTCCAACATGCGTTGGGCACGTGTCGTGTCAATGACACCAATGATCGGCATAACCACCACCTGGTCAGCAATCGGAATGAGCGGCGTAGAAAGCTCTAGCAAAGCTGACTGTTGTGCAGCAATGACTTGTTCCTTTAGCGCCATACGTTCCTGTTCGAGTCGTTGTTGATCGGTAAGATCGCGTAACAATGCGACAAGTTGGGGCGATTGTCCTGCTGCATCCTGAACACGAAATACTGTAAAGTGACCGGGAAGATGGCTACCATCTTTACGACGGCACGTAATAGATCCTTGAATCCACCCATGTTCCTGCAACTCTTGAAAGAGAACAGGAAAACGATGGAGTTCATGTTCAGCATAGATGATACTAGGTGACTCTCCATTAATCTCTTTGCCATATTGAAACAAGGATTGAAATGCAAGATTCGTATAGCTAATTTTCCCATCAATGGTAGCAATCAACAATGCTTCAGGAATCGTCTCGATAAGAGTGTGAAGCATCGATAGTTCATTAACTTGCTGCATAAGTTGTGCATTGCGATGCTCCAAATCAGCAATGTGCTGGTGAAGAGCTACGATATCCGACTGTGAATTGCGGTTGTCTGTCGTCACAGTTACTGATCTCCTTGCAATATCAATCTGCCGATATGAACTATTTCTCACGACCGATCCATTACACAACAGGTGCAGAATCACGCACATGGTAAAACACGTTTATCGGACATCAGGCCATGATATGAATGCAATACCGCATCAAAAAAGATACAGATTATGAAGTCAGGCTTATCCCACAACAGTCCCCCATCATCCCCCAACTGGGTAGGACCATTGCTTCATAATCGATCACACAAATACAGCATTCCCTTGTGCTATACTGACGCAACGACAGAACGACATTCGTTGGTGGCTAGCGACAAGAGGTGAGATTCAATGGCACGGCTACGGCACTTTCTCCTGCGGCGGAACATACTTATCAGCTTACTGGCAGTGGGGATAGCACTCATCATTCTGGTTATACGTCCACCAACCCTGAACTTCGCCACATCTGAAGCAACACCAACCTCCCAACCGCTAGCTGATGGCGGAACATCAATTCCTGCCAACATACAGGCTACGATTTCCCCTGACTCCCCAGATGAAACGCCGCTCCCTGATACCGAAGAGAGTCCACCCACAACACCAACCGTTCACCCATCAGTAACAGCACTTCCAACCATAGCAACGCCGACCGCGACTCTCATTCCTACAATTGTGGTAACACCTGAAATCGTGCCAACACCAACACCACGGCCAGCAAACACCCCCTTCCGCGTGGGGCTCCAGGCCGGGCATTGGAAGATCGAAGAACAACCAGAAGAGCTTAAACGTCTGCGAACCTCCACAGGAGCGTCGGTTGATGGCCGGAGCGAGGCGGAGGTGAATCTCGATATTGCACGACGTGTCGCAGCCTTGCTCCAGCAGGTAGGCATAGTGGTCGACGTATTACCCGCAACCGTTCCACCAGGCTATGACGCCGACGCCTTTGTCGCGATCCATGCCGACGGTTCCCAAAACACATCAGCCCGAGGGTTCAAAATCGCGACGCCATGGCGCACCTCGGAAGCCTCGCAACACCTCAGCAATGCGCTGGAGATTGAGTATGCTGAAGCGACCGGCCTACCCCGCGACAGCCGTATCACCGCTAACATGCGTCTCTACTACGCCTTCAACTATGATCGCTATGAACACACCATCGCCAAAACGACCCCTGCTGTCATCTTTGAGATGGGCTTTCTAACCAATACCACTGACCGCGCCATCATCAACCAGTACGCTGACAACATTGCTATCGGCATTGCCAACGGTATCATTCGTTACCACAACGAATACAACCCTAACAATGGCGCTGCACTACTCCCCCAGGAGTTCCCCCTCCAACGCCCCCTCACTAACGAGCCCATTGACATTCGTGCCGCACCGAGCAACGATGCCAAAATCATCGCAAGCATGGCAGCAGACAAACGCCTCGTCCCATTGCAGGAAAACAATGATTGGTATGAAGTCGTTGTACAAGAAGAGTGGCACATCATTGGTTGGGTTCGCAAGGATCAGGTGACTGTCACTGACGAGCAACCAACACCTCCTCCCGCCAACGACCCCTAGCCTGAACCACGAAAGTGATACAATAGACAGCACAGGAATTGAGTATAAAAAGAATGCTGTATGACCGAGATATCACTCTCACTTGACGACACAACTGATTTGCCACATGTAACCGAGCATCAATCTATCGAGCTTGTATGTGCTCCACCAGCGCATAATTGGCTCACATTGACCATTGGCAGTCAGCCATTGGAGCCCTTTGTACGGCCCGGCGAACACCTGTGGCGCTGGCGCTGGAATCCTGGCACCGCCGTTGGGTTGCATCGCGTGGTGCTGGCTTTTGGCCAGACGAACGACGATAGACACCAGCACACCTGGACTCTGGCTGTGGCACCACGCAAAATCGATCAAGATCGCTACGAAGCCCTGTTCGAAGACATCCAAAAGACCACATACAACATCATCTACACGTTAGCGGGAGCCAGCGAAGAAGGCGCGACACTGCACCGCGATGCCCCATGGCAACGCAGCCTGCTTGAAGAATACTACGCCTTCTTTGAGGAACGACTCGACTCCTTCACACGTGCAGTGCGGCGCATCGCCAGACGACCACACGAACACCTACATGCTGCTACCGACACGACTCCACTGGGCCAGGTCAACACACTGGATGCTGAGGCAGTACAACGCATTGCCCGTGGCGCCTTCGACGAAGCACCCGAGCACATCGCCCCCGACCTCCAGCAACAGTTGCGTCCCGGCGGTGGTCTGTTGCCGCGCCACCTGACCACACCACAACCTACACCAACATTCGATTGTTATGAGCACCGTCTACTCAAACAACTCCTGACGCTTTTGCTCCGTCGAGCGCGGTTTATTGGCCGGCGGGCTGAGCGCGAAGTCCAACGACTTGCTCAGAACGAGTTGCTCAGTGGAACGACAAACTTTGCACGTGTACAACAGATCGCTGACGGATGCGCCAACGCCACACGCCAGCTTCGCGAGTTGCGCGACCAGCCCTTCCTCGCCGATGTGGGACCGTTGATCATGTTTCGAGGCGCAACACCACTGCTCCAGCGCAACGCAGCATACCGCGAGGTATACCGCATGTGGCAGGCCCAACGCCAGCATCCTTTCGTGGCTTTTGACAGCCCTCTCTTCTCCATCCCTATCACCGATTTGCCACATCTCTACGAGGCATGGTGTACCATTCAGGTTGCCCAAGCCCTGCTCAGACTCGGCGGCAATGTGCAGACACAACACCTTGTCACACACCCATACCACGATGCAGACGACATAACCTATGCGGTGACACTGACTGAGCAGACACCGATGCTGGTCGTGCAGTACGGTGAGCGGACATTAACACTTCGCTACCAGCCACGCTATCGGCCACACAAAGCCAACACGACCAACCAACTTGGCTCACTCGACCGGCATACACG
>JBCDFA010000494.1:0-4162 GCA_039178835.1 Chloroflexota bacterium | reverse complement strand
GACCTGGGATGCCGTATCAGGTGCGACTTCGTACAATGTGTTGCGTGCCGATTCTGCCGATGGTGTGTATCTAACAACGGGTATTAAAGTGAGCGATACAAGCTTCGTTGACGCCTTTGTTCAACCAGAACAGACGTATCACTACGCTGTTTCTGCGAACAAAGATCAAGATATATCTGGTCGTTCCGAATCGATATCTGCTTCTGCAGGAAAAGGAATGGTCGCACAATGGACATTCGACGAGACAAGCGGGACTCAAATGAAGGATAGTGGGCCATTTGACCTACAATCCAGTACCATTGGGAACATCGCATTAGTTGATGGAAAACAGGGCAAAGCAATCTCACTTGAAGAACGTTCCTATGTAAGCGTTCCACAGAATCTAGCACGCTGGGGACTGAATGACTTCACACTGACTGCGTGGATCAAGACCTCGGCCACTGGCAATGATGGATTTAATGAAAATACACCAGGTATTATGGGATCATGGGGTGATCCATCGAACGGAACTGGTTTTATTGTCGGGGGGCTTGATAGCTCAGGCAAGATTGGGGCTCGTATTGATTACAACGGTGATGTAGTACGGTCAGAGCAATCCGTTAATGATGGTGAGTGGCATCATGTTGCCATTACTCGTGATGATGCAACCAACGAGATCCAAGTATTTGTTGATGGTCAACTTTCTACCACCGGCACATCGGGCGACCCTGAACGGAATAGTCGCGCCTGGAGCATTGGACGTGTCGACTACAGCATGCAATCTTTCCCTGGTTCACTTGATGATGTACGTATGTATAATCGACCACTAAGCGCTTCTGAGATTGAACAGCTTTACCAAGGGAGCAACAATTAGTCTTGACAACACCTGTGCGAAGCTTGTCGTGATCACGGCACTTCGCACAGGTACGCGTTTTGATGCAATTCGATACAAATGTTCTCTTGATATAAGATTTTGTGTGGAAGGAAATCTATTATGGCTTTCTATGCATATACATACCGACTGTCGCGTATGCGTCGTTGGTTCTTGCCAATAGCCAAACGATGGTAACGTGTGGAAAATACGTTTTATGCCTGATCAGAAAGGCACCTGGGAGTATGAATACACATGGAGTGATGGTACTCCTGGTGGGTCTGGAAGTTTTGTTGCCGTTACGGAAGGTGCAGGTAAGGGTGTCATACAACCTTACACAGAAAATCCATTATGGTTTGCGTACAATGGCACAGAACCGGTGTTTCTAAAGTCATACTATGTTATCACTGGTGGTTTCTTGAATGAACCTATTTCCTGGGCTGCCCCGAACGTCTATCAAAAGATTGCTGACCGTGGCTACAACCACGTGATGCTCAACATGCTCTCCACCGCGTATACATCACAACACTTTGCAGACAGCCCTGGTGGCTCTGATGAATTTTTGTATCGGGAAACAAGCCCATCGACGACCATGAATCTCGGACTCTTCGATTCTCTTGAGGATCATCTCGGATGGCTGAACGAGCGTGATATTGGTGTGCATATGTTCCAGGGTTTTGATGGCAAAGAAGAGTATGGGAGTGGTTCGCCACGCTACAATGATATATCTGAGAGTGAGCGTGATTTCTTAGTGCGGTATGCGGCCGCACGTTTGGCTCCGTATGCAAATGTTGCTGGATGGAATTACACATGGGAAACCGAAGGGGTTGATCCTGAATTAGACTTAATGGACCATTTGATTAAGTATGACCCATCGAATCACTTACGGACATTCCATGGTCCTGGCACATCGCAGGATGATGTCAAAGGAAGTTTTGGCGATAATCGTTATACGTTTATTACCACGGAGCCTTTCTGGGAGGGAGCCAGAGATGGGAAGGTATTTCCCGTATCACTCATTCACGAGGTTATGTTAGGTCATAACAAATTTGGTAAACCTGCCATGAACACCGAAGGTTGGGGATTGTGGCGACCTTGCTACAACGCAGACAATACCTCAGTACGACGCCAGGCATGGGCCGTAACAATGGCCGCTGGTTCGTACACATGGAGTAATCTTCCTTCTTGCGAGAATGGGAATAGTTCGACTGACATTTTCTCCTTTGAAGATGCAGCCGAGGCTGTTGATGTGAAGTACAAAATCATGACCGAAGATGTTGACTTTTATCGTATGGTACCTGCGAACGAGTTAATCGTTGATCGTTCAGCGGAGACATTTGCATTGGCAGAACCAGGTAACCAATATGTCGTGTATGACCAAGATGGCGGTTCATTCACATTAGAGGTCGCTGCTGGGACATATAATGGAAAATGGGTTGATGCCTTAACAGGTGAAGAGGTTACTATCGGTGAAGTAATTGGCAACGACTCAGGCCAATCTTTCACCACCCCTAACACTAGTGCTGATTGGATTCTGGTTGTAACAAAAGAGTCTGGCAGTGAACCCAACCCCACTGTAACACCAGTACCTGCAGAGCCAACTGCTACCCCCGTACCTGGTAGCGAGACCGTAACAGTCGATGATACAAGCTCTGCTATTTCTTATAGTGGTGCCTGGGATGCAACAACAAGTGCCTGGGGGCGCTACAACGAGACTACTCACGAAAGCCAGGCAACAGGCAGTTCAGCCAGTTTTACCTTCACAGGGAGCTGTGTAGAACTTATTGGAGAACGGCAACCCTGGGGTGGTGAAGCTACTATCGTGATTGATGACACCATCCAGGAAACAGTGAGCTTTGAGGGATTTGTTGATACACATCAACAAACTATTTTTTCCACATGCAATCTGAGCAATATATCTCATACACTTGAAATTGTACACGAAGGAGGTGGATGAATTTACATTGATGCTATTAGGTATACCAATTGACAGTATGGCTCACGTGTAGGCTTATCACAACTTCGTGTAATTATAACGTTCCTAAAGCGACGCATTCATTTTAAGGAGGACTCTATGCAACGCTATTCAATAATCGTATTGATAGCAACCATTACTATGATTTCAATCATCATTGGGGCAATTCAACCAAGTGTATCAGCCGCATCGGATTATATGATTTATGATGATGCCCTTGCAAGTAGCTGGCAAAACTGGTCTTGGGATACCTCGATCAATCTCAATCATACTGACACCATACATAACGGTAGTAAAGCTATTGCTGTTACCTATAGTGAAGGGTGGGCGGCCGCATCATTCCGAGCTGGTTCGCCCATCAATGCCAGTGATTACACTGCTCTTACATTCTGGGTGCATGGAGGCTCATCCGAGAGTCGTGCATTCAATGTGTCTGTACAGACGGGTGATGGTAGTGCAGAAAGTACCCAAGTCCCAGTTGAGGCGACATCCGGCACATGGCAGCAAATATCCATTCCTCTCAATGAATTGGGGAATCCTTCTGCCATTGAACGTATCAACTTGCAAGATCGAACCGGCGGATCACAGCCAACATTCTACATTGACGATATGCGTTTGAGTGGCAATGGTGGTAGTCAGCCAACACCTGATCCCATTGACCCTACTGTTACCCCTCCTCCTTCAAGTGATCAAGAACACTTCTACGTTGACGGTCGTCATTTGTATGATCGTTGTGGTGAGCAAGTGGTACTCCGTGGTGTCAATAAGATGGTGTATTGGATGGATATCGATGGCGTTCCTGCCTATCAAGAGATTGCCAAGACAGGTGCAAACGTAGTACGGATTCAATGGCTCACACCTGGTTCAGCTGCAGATCTGGATGTAGCAATTACTAATGCCATTGAGCAGCAACTTATTCCTATGGTTGAGCTACACGATGCAACCGGTGATTGGAGTAAGTTGCAGATGTTGGTGAATTACTGGAAACGTGATGATGTGCGATCCGTACTACAAAAACATGAAGCATACTTACTTTTGAATATTGGAAATGAGGTCGGGGATTGGCAGGTAACACCAGAACAGTTCCGTAGTGGCTACACTTCTGCAATCCAACAACTACGTGATGCTGGATTACACATGCCGCTGGTGATTGACTCGATGGATTGGGGCAAGAATATCGATATGCTGCAATCAGAAGGTCCTGCGATTATTCAGGCTGATCCTGATCAGAACGTCCTGTTCTCAGTTCATATGTGGTGGCCAGAGAAATCTGGTTATACGTCACAAAAAATTATTGACGAGATGAATCAATCAGCTGATCAGAATCTGCCACTCAT
>JBCDFA010000493.1:0-4173 GCA_039178835.1 Chloroflexota bacterium | reverse complement strand
GGTGTCCGCATGTTGCAAAACATCGCTGAGACGACCAAATATGGCACGCTTGGTGCATTCAAAGAACTTATCCCGATTGGCCTATGTTTTGTCCAGTTGTGGTCAGCCGGTTTGTACTTACAGGGCATCATCGAAGGATTGTTAGGACTGCGTCCACTCGCGCATCAGCATCGTTTGTCGATCCAACCGCAGTTGCCCAGTGATTGGTCACATATCCGGCTCAATCAACTTATGGTGGGCAGTCACAAGGTGTCGCTGGAGGTTGCTCAAGACAGATTGTCTATTACTCATCATGAAGGGGCCGAAGCACTGGAAGTGCACTACCGCATGCCAAGCTCTGAGCTACAACTTCACCCAGATAGCGCCCAGTACATGGAGTCGCGTATCGTGCATGATGAGACAGACACATGGCTCGTGGTCTCGATTCCGGTCGGGCAGCACTGTGAAATATATCTAACAATAACACATATCACGCTCCAAAGTACAGACAATGCTAAAGAAGCCAATGCGGCAAACCCTTGTTCATAGGTATTGTCTTGCTCCTATACACGATCAGAAAGGAGGTTCTGTATCGGCAAGTATTATCAGATAGTTCGTAGCATCGTGTGTATACAAGGCTGATTGAGATGACTTTCTAGTAGTCACTGCGATTGATATTCCGTCATTGTACGCGCTGTAGCAGGAATACGCAGCCCAACCGTAAGAACTTCCCTTTATCTTACCGAGTAACTGCATCTTTCCAAAACGTATTATTTATTACAACTTGTTTCTTGCAAGGAGGCAACAGATGTCCCAACGCAAACGTTTGAGTACAATCATTCTTTTACTCGCAATTTTCCTCCCAATCCTGGCCGCCTGTGGTGGCGGCGGCGATACTGGCTCGACCGGCACCACAGACGAAGCAACTGGCGACACAACTGGCGAAGCGACAGATGCCGAAGGCGCAGAAGTTCCCCCAGAGTCGGGTGATGCTGCACCAGCGGTCGACATTGAGGGAGCCACTGCCGGTAGCGCCGGCGATATCACCCAGATTCCGGTCGAAGAGGGTGCGACCATTCGCTTTGTTTCACCAGCCAACCCAACTGAGCAACAACTCTACCTGGAAGGTGCCGCACGTTTTGAGCAACTGTTCCCCGGTGTGACCGTTGAATACGAGCCAATCAACGATCAGTACCTTACTCGTATGACTGCGGAGTTTACTGCCGGAACTGCGCCAGATGTCCTTCTGGTCGATGGCGAGGTGATGGGGAATATTGGTTACAACGGTCTTTTACTGTCTCTGGATGAGGCAATGGGACAGGCAGGTGTCGAAGCATCTGAGTATGTCGATCCGCTGATCGAGCTTTACCAGCAGGACGGGCAAACTTACGCCATTCCCAAGGACTTCAATCCGCTAGTTGTCTTTATCAACAACGAAATGGCAGAGGCAGCCGGGGTTGATCCGACCAGCATTCAGACCTGGGACGACCTCAAAACTGCTGCCGATTCTATGACCGAGGGCGAAGGTCCAGGAAAGACCTTTGGTATGTGTCTCAACCCTGACATCCTGCGCTATGGTGCCTTTATGTTCCAGAACGGTAACCCGATCATTGATGGCACGCAAGCCGTCTTCAATGAGCCAGAAGGTGTTGCTGCCATGGATTACTGGCTGAGTTACAAGACCGATGGTGTCGGCGAATTGTTCAGTAACATGGGCCGTGGTTGGTGTGGTGAGGCTTTCGGCGGTCGTAATGCGGCCATGGCCATTGAAGGTGGTTGGATCGTGCCGTTCCTGGATGATCCGGCCAATGGCGCAACCGACCTACCATATACAGCCATTCCACTCCCGACCCCTGAGAATGGTGAACCAGCCACGTGGCTTTTCACCAATGGGATTGGCGTCAACGCCAACACTGAGTTCCCGAATGCCTCAGCAGCTTTGGCACTCTTCCTGACAAGTGATGCCAATCAGAAAGCGCTGATTCCCTCTGGCCTGGCACAACCAAGCCTGAAGGCACTGGCTGAGGACCCATACTACTCAGAAAACGAAGTCGCGAAAGTACTGGTTGAACAGGGTGAGTTTGGTCGTCTGGCTGATACCACGCTGGGTGGGCCAGTGATCAAGGGCGATATCATCAATACCATTAACCAGGATGCACTCGAACCTATTTTTCTGGGAGCGCAAACACCACAGGAAGCGCTCGATGCCGCTGCCGAAACAGTCAATGGACTGCTTGCAGAGTAGTTCCCGGTTTTAAAATGTCGTTTGTTGGTGGGTGGCTCAGGCTGCCCACTCCTCAATGCCAGAGGGAGGTTTCCACATGGCTGTCTCGTCACCAACCAAAACACCCCGTAGAGGACTCTCGCCAGCAAAGATGCGAGAGGCACTGACCGCCTATCTTTTTATTGCGCCTTATCTTATCACTGCCGGTATTTTTACCTTTGGCGTACTGGCATATGTTTTTTATACCAGCTTTACAAGCTTAACGGTGTCTTTTGCAGCACAGCAGGCCGAATTTATTGGATTAGAAAATTATATTCGTGCCTTGCAAGATCCTGATTTTCGTTTGGCGTTAGAAAATGTTTTTTGGTATTTTATTATAGTCACAACTGTTCAAACCATTTTGTCGATCTTGCTGGCTGTTGTGCTTAATATACCGCTGAAAGGTATGCGTTTCTTTCGTACCGCACTCTACGCCCCGAGTGTGGCTTCAGCCGTGGTTATGTCACTCATCTTTTTGTGGCTCTATCTACCTACCGGCTTTATCAACCTGTTTTTAGGAACCAACATCCCGTGGTTACAATCCCCTGAACGTATCTTCGATCCAGTCTTCGGAACAGAGGCCCCGACCTTTGTTCGCGGTCCTAGCATCACCTGGATTGCCATTATGGTGCTCAATATCTTCACCACGGTGCCGACATTTATGGTCATGTTCTTGGCAGCACTGCAGGATATCCCCAAGCATCTGTATGAAGCAGCAGCGCTTGATGGAGCCACTGGTCCACGTGCCTTCTGGCATATCACGCTCCCCCAACTGCGCCGAGTTATCTCACTGGTGGTCGTACTGGGAACCATTGGGACCTTCCTGGTATTTGCACAGGTTGCCATTATGACCGAAGGTGGGCCGCTGGGTACCACACAGGTGCCACTGTACCTGGTATATCAAAAGACTCTGGGTTTTGGCACTCGACCTGAGGCTGGATATGGTGCTGCTATGGCCTTTATCCTCTCATTCATTATTATCGCAATTACCATCATCCAGCGCCGTTATATCGAGCGAGATACCTAAAGGAGGATGCTATGACTGTTTCAGCAGATCGCGTTGTACCACGTAAAAATACCCAGACACGTCCTGCCTCTTTTTACATTGGAGCAGTGCTGCGCTATGGGTTGCTCACTCTTGCCGCAATCATTGCATTTTCTCCGTTTATTCTCTCATTTCTGGGCACATTCAAGACCAACCTTGAGTTGACCAGCTTTCCTCCGCAGATCCTGCCAGAGCAGTGGCTCTTTGACAACTGGGTGCGGGTGTGGAACTTTACCCTTCCTACCGTTGATGGACAGGTCTTGCCGCGCTGGTTGTTTAACAGTGTCTGGCTGGCTGTCCTCAATGTGCTTCTGCGCCTGTTCTTTTGCTCCCTGGCCGCCTATGCGTTTGCACGGATGGAGTTCCCTGGGCGCAATGTTATTTTTGCGGTAGTTATTGCCAGCATGGCCTTCCCCGGTGAAGTTTCATTGATTCCTGGTTTTGTGTTCTACACACAACTGGGGTGGGTGAACACCTACTGGCCACTGATCATCCCTGATATGGTGATAGCTTTCGGGGTGTTTATGCTAACACAATTTTTCAAGGGCATTCCCAAGGATCTTGAGGAGGCGGCCTACATTGATGGCATGGGCCGGTTTGGGGTATACTGGCGCATTATTTTACCACTGTCACGCCCTATTCTCGTTACGCTGGCCATCCTCCAATTCCAGGCCGTATGGAATGATTTTGTGAAGCCATTGTTGTTCTTGCAACGACCCGAAATCATGACACTCACAGTCGGTATGAACTTCTTCCAGAGTCAATTCTCGAACGACTTTAGTGCGATCCTGGTTGGCGCCATGTTTAATGCCATTCCGGTGTTGCTGTTGTTCTTTTTCTTGAGCAGATACTTCCTGGAGAGTGCCAGCTATAGTGGCCTAGCCGG
>JBCDFA010000492.1:0-4213 GCA_039178835.1 Chloroflexota bacterium | reverse complement strand
CTGATCACCGCCTGTGGTGGGCAATCTCGCCAACAAGAAGCAACTGTTGGCGAGGTTGAATACGTAATGAATGCAGATGGCACCTGCAATGAGGGGCTTCCGCCTATTCGAACACGAACTATTGGCCACTGATCCACTCTTTTTTATGAACGCTTGGTGCTACGCCAGAGATCGCAGCTCAAGCCAGAGAGCAGCAGCTAGCGCTTCGTGATGATCAGCTTTGGAGTACCTTGAATGCAGTTCAGAACGATAACGTCCACGAAGTTGGTGGCTACTGGATTGGGTTAAGCTTTGTTGCTGCACACTACATGCTCGATGACATCTACAAACATGTTCTAGGCACAGAGCCAACGACTCCCAATCCGTTCGTTCGCACAACAGGGTCAGGTGAAAATGAGAGTTGAAAGCCAATGGTACGCATAGCCGAAATGCATGATGCCCCTGAACTTGAATGCTGGAATACTTGAGAGGTTAGGTGCTGATGAACATATCGCTCAAGGCCTACTGGAGTCTTTTTGCCCGCTATCTGACCACACAGCGAAGACGCGTGGTGTTACTGACTGTGGTCCTGCTTGGCGGCATCGGATTTCAGATTGCCAATCCACAAGTGCTACGTGTCTTTATTGATGCTGCGCTCACTGGCGCACCCTTACGCGATCTGATGATCGCGGCTGCCCTGTTTTTGGGGTTAGCTCTCCTGGTGCAGTTTCTCACCGTGCTGGCGACGTATCTCAGTGAAGTGGTTGGTTGGACCGCAACCAATGCGTTGCGTGTTGATCTGGTTGACCACTGTCTCAATCTGGATCTGGCGTTCCACACAGCGCACACGCCTGGCGAATTGTTGGAACGGGTGGATGGCGACGTGAGTGCATTGGCACGCTTTTTTTCTCAGTTAGTGGTGCAAGTCTTTGGGAATGCGCTCTTGTTGGTAGGGATACTCATCGCATTGGGCTGGGAGGACTGGCGGCTTGGTCTAAGCGCTGGACTGTTTGTGTTTATTAGCCTAATAGCACTGATACGGTTGCGCTCGCGTTGGGTGATCGAAATTGCGCGGACCCGCCAGGCAATGGCCGAGTTCTTCGGTGTCCTGGGCGAAAATCTGACTGGTCTGGAAGATGTACAGGCCAATGGTGCTTCCGGCTATGCCCAGCATCGGATGCGGACCCTCCTCCCACCCTGGCTGCGCTTCTACCATCGCTCACGTCGGGCAGACACGAGCCTCTGGGGTGCTTCGGTTCTGCTGTTTGCCGTTGGCAACTCTATTGCACTTGGTCTGGGCGCCTACCTCTTTGGTACAGGTTCAGTGACCATCGGCACGGTCTTCATGATCTTTTTCTATATGAATTTGATCAGGGGGCCAATGGAACGTGTTCGTAATGAGCTGGAAGAACTGCAACGTGCCGAGGCAGCTATTTATCGTATTCGCAATCTGTTTGCTGTAGAGCCGCAACTCCCACCTGGCGGAAATACCACATTGCCAGAGGGTGCGCTTCGTGTGCAGATAGAGGATCTCTCTTTTGCATATCCTATTCCGGCGGGACGTGGTAATGGGTTAGACTTACAGGATTACGAAGAGGCTTCCCCTAACGAACGTTTCGTTTTACACAACGTCTCTTTGGCACTTGAGTCTGGTCAGGTGCTCGGTTTACTCGGGCGAACCGGTAGTGGCAAAAGCACACTTGCGCGCTTACTATTGGGCTTGTATAGTCCCCAAACGGGGATGATTCGACTTGGCGGTGTGGCTCTGTCCGACACCCCGCGACTTGATTTGCCCCGCCATGTTGGATTGGTGACCCAAGAAGTTCAGCTTTTTCAGGCCAGTGTACGCGACAATCTGACCTTCTTTGATCCCTCGATAGCTGACGTTGATCTGCACGAGGCGATGGCTCTTCTGGGGCTGCAACCATGGTTTACACGATTGCCGCAGGGGCTAGATACACAGCTCGGTGCCGATGGTGTTGGGCTATCGGCTGGTGAGGCTCAGTTGCTTGCGGTGGCGCGCCTGTTTCTCAAAAACCCTGGTCTGGTGATTCTTGATGAAGCTTCAGCACGACTGGACCCGGCCACCGAACAGTTGATTGAAGATGCAATGAGCCGCCTTTTTGCCAATCGTACCGCGATCATCATTGCTCATCGCCTCCAGACCGTGCAGCGTGCTGACCAAATCTTGATTCTGGAACAGGGGCGTGTGGCTGAGTACGGAAACCGTGTTGATCTGGTGGCGAATCCTGACTCGTTGTTGTCGAAACTGCTCCGTACCGGGATAAGTGAGGTGTTGTCATGAAGACAAGCTATCCCGCATATCGCCTAATCTGGCGACTCATGTGTTATGCACCACGGCTCTATGCACTGGACACGATTCTGTGGATTGGTATCAATGGGTTGTTTCCGGCCATTCCAGGATTGGTTATTCGGCAATACTTCAACACGCTGGAAGGGAGTAGTACAGCGAGTGCCTGGGTTTGGATCTGGGTGCTTTTGGCTGCTGCCTGTGGCCATGTGCTGGTTATTTTTATTGGACGATTTACCAAAACACAGCATCGTTTCACGGTTCGCTCACTGCTGTACCACAATCTGTTTGCAGGTGTATTGGCACGCCCCGGTGCACAGCCGATGATGCAGGAGGGGCGCGTCATTGCACCAGGCGAGGTCCTGAGTACCTTTCGCCATGATGTGCAGGAAATCGAAGATATGGTGGTGGGAGTATCTGAGCTGACGGCGCAGGGATTGTTTGCTGTCATTTCCCTGATCATCCTGGTAAGTGTCAATGCCACCGTAACACTGCTGGTCTTTATTCCATTGCTTGTCATCATTGCTATCGTGCAAGGGTTGGCAGCCCGTATCAAGCAATATCGACGTACTGGCCGTCAAGCCACCGCCCGTGTGACTGGTGCGGTGAGCGAGATCTTTAGTTCAGTTCAAGCAATCAAGGTTGCCGGGGCCGAACAATCAGTGCTGTCACACCTCCGGCGTGTAAACGATGAGCGACAACAGGCCATGGTGCGCGACCAGTTGCTCACCACGTTGTTGGAGTCGCTCTTTGTCAACCTCGTAAGCCTGGGCACAGGGTTGATTCTCATCGTCATTGCCCTTACTGGTCAGGTAGGGAGTGGTGCGTTTCGTGTGGGCGATGTGGCACTCTTCGTCTACTACCTCATCTTTATTGGCACATTTCTGGGCTTTTTTGGTGCGATGGTCGCACGCTATCGTCAAAGCGAGGTTTCGTTCGAGCGGATGCATCATCTACTACCATCGGTATCACCTGACGCAGTGGTAGAACATCAGCCACTGTACCTTAAACCACTGCTAGGAAAACAACCACCTTTGCCACCAATGCCTTCAGCAACAAATGACCACAATCGCTTACAGGAATTATCGCTGCGTGATGTAACCTTTCGTTACCCCGAAACAGGTGGTGGTATTCAGCGTGTCAGTTTTGCGATCAAAGCTGGCGAGCTCGTGGTGATCACGGGCCGCATCGGCGCAGGTAAGACCACCCTTCTCCGTGTCTTACAAGGGTTGTTACCGGCACAATCAGGGCAGATCTTCTGGAATAACACGTTGGTCGACGATCCGCAGCACTTCTTCAAACCACCACACAGCGCCTATGTTCCCCAAACGCCAACGCTCTTTAGCCTGACGTTAGAAGAAAACTTGCGTTTGGGTCAAGATATGACACCAGAGGAACTTGCAGAAGCCATCCATTTAGCGGTGTTTGATCGAGATATCGTGGATTTGCCTGCTGGTCTGACCACACAGATTGGCGCAAAGGGGACTCGTCTCTCTGGCGGGCAACGCCAGCGTCTGGCTGCTGCGCGGGCGCTCGGACGCAGACCGGATTTGCTCATTGTTGATGATTTATCGAGTGCGCTGGATGTGCAAACAGAGCAAATGCTCTGGCAAAGGTTACGCCTCAGCAGCAATAGACACAACACATCCGACATGGCGATTCTAGCCGTTTCGCACCGACGTGCCGCACTTCAGCGTGCTGATCGAATTGTAGTGCTACACGAAGGAGAGATCGAGGCAATAGGAACCCTCAGTGAGTTACAGGCACATAGCCCAACACTCCAGACTATCTGGCAGATGCCAGAGGCCCCCCCAGACCAAGCTTGACAAAAAGAAAGAATTGATTAAAGATTCAAGTAAGCATATTCTAATTTTTTGTGTAAGGATACACTCTAGAATTATGTACGGACAGATCTGGCAATGG
>JBCDFA010000491.1:0-4293 GCA_039178835.1 Chloroflexota bacterium | reverse complement strand
TGGCTTCCTACGAGATATTGGCAGTAATCCAGACGCGTGACAGGTTGAGTAGCGTGTTTCATAGGGCCTAGCATACCCGATACCTCAATAGGATGACAACTCAGCGCAGGAAGTGATGGCATTCTTGCGTAAGTCCTGTTTATGTTAAACGACCCTATTTCCAACTTGTATTTTGATGAAATACGCTTTGAGCGTTATTACGACTTTATGCTGGTTGCCTATGACGATAGTGCTCCAGAACGGCTACTTGCTCGTGCATTCAGTGTCCCGTTTTGCCTGGGTGCTGAGTTCGCCCGCGCAGAACTCCCTGCTGGTGGCTGGGATAGTGTGGTTCGTTGGGCCGACAAGGATTTTTTGTTACAGCACACACCTAATGCCGTCTCTGCGCTCGAAATTACCATCGCTTCGCATGCCAGAGATCAGGGGTTATCCGCTCTGATGCTGCAAGCCATGTGCGACAACGCCAGGCGCCTGGGCTTTCAGGACCTATTTGCCCCGGTGCGGCCCAGCCAAAAGCATCTTGAACCACTCACTGCTATGCAGGACTATGTTGATCGTGTACGAGAAGATGGCCTCCCGGTCGATCCGTGGCTGCGTGTTCATATACGGGCTGGCGGGAAGATAATCAAGGTCGCTCCGTACTCTATGGTAGTTGCGAATACACTTGAGGCGTGGCGCAATTGGACGGGGCTACCATTCGATCAGAGCGGTATGTGTAGTGTGCCGCAGGCGCTTGTGCCTGTACACGTTTCCGTAGAGAACAATCATGCAGTGTATGTTGAGCCAAATGTCTGGGTGCATCATCGCCTGGATGACAGGGCATAGGACAGAGACAAGGCTATGCTCAAATGGTTATCCAACTTCATCCAGTCACGGAAAAACAAGGAAGCAGAACAGCGCCGCATTCTTGCGGAGTTCGTTGAAGCACACCGTAAAACGGTCGATGATTACCGTATTCGTTTCAGGACAGCGCCGTATGGTTTTTGGGGCCACGCGGTTGGCACGTTTAGCAATGTCATGGATGAGCGCTGGGAATTCAACGCTGATTATACGGGGAAAGTTATTGAACTCGGGCCTTTCGGTGGAGAACGAGGTGAAACACTGTTTGAGTGGAAAGAAGTAGCCGATTTTACGATAGCCTGCAAAGTGACAGAGTGGCCATATGAAGCTGATGAAGATGCTGAAGAGATGGAGCCAGAGGAGTGGGAACTCATCCGATATGATTTCAGGATGACACCAACGGACAGCGGTGAGATAATCGCTATGTATCAGGTGTTTGGTGATGAGACGATTCAGAAAGGCTTCTGGTTAAGTGCCGAGCCGTTGATGTACAGAGATAGATGGTGAGGCGTATTGCTTCTGGGAGGAGGCTTGTACATATCAACGATGAGTGGGGACTGATTGACTCAACACAATCAAATACCAGCCTTCAACGACCCGACAAAGGTCTGAAGATTCTCCTTCAGTTCTTTGGCATGCGTAAGCCACAGGTCGTGAGGGGCGCCTTCGAGCATCGTAAAAGTTGCGTTGGGCAGCAGGTGCGCTACCTGTCTCACGGCCCAACTGGGTCGAATATCTTCTGAGCCATACACAAAGAGCGCAGGTAGCGTAAGGCTGGCGATGTCTTTGAGCAGCGTGGGACGTTGAATGTATGCTTTCCAGGAGGCCATAACCTGTTGATTGACATCCATGTTTGGCGGGTAGTCGTAGTCAGGTGGTGGTTCCAGCCCGGCATCGCGTTTTTCCCGATACACACGTGACCATTCGCGGTCGTTCTGAATACGTCCACCTGAGAGACAGACCAAACCAAGCACACGGTCCGTATGTTCCAGAGCATAAATCAGAGCGAGGTCGGCTCCCCATGAATGGCCCACCACGATCCACTGATCGACACCATACTGTTGACGCACAGCCTCTACATCGGCCAGAGAGGTAGCCACCGAGTAGTGTGTGGCGTGCTCTGAGCGCCCACATCCCCGTAGCTCATAGCATATCGTTTGTGCGGTTTCGTTGAGCATGTCAGCAACGGGCCCAAGGTAGTCGCAGCAGCCAGGACCGCCACTACACAGGACAACAGGTATTCCTATGCCTTGCGTGGCGGTCCAGAGCGAACTTCCTGCGCTGTCGATGTAGCGCTCTTGCACGGCTTGAACAGTCCTTAACGTTCCGATTGCAATGCACGCCCATACAGTTCGGTCATCGTCTTTAAACGATTCACTGCGTGCTGGTCATCCAGCAGATCGGGGGTATAGCGCCAGTCCCAGTTGCCACCAGCCTGCCCTGGTGTGTTCATACGGGCGTCGCTGCTCAGGCTAAAGACATCTTGCAGTGGAATGACCGCCATATCCGCCACTGATGAAAGCGCCAGCCGAATAAAATCCCAGCAGATATCGCTGCCATCTCGCCCTGCGTAGACCTGCACGTTATGCTTTTCTTTGTCGCTTGCGCCGTGTTGCCACCAGCCGAGTGTGGTGTCGTTATCGTGGGTTCCTGAGTACACTACACAGTTGCGCTCATAGTTGTGGGGCAGATAGGGTTGATCAGCCCCTTCGCCAAACGCAAACTGGAGTACTTTCATGCCTGGGAAACCTAACTTGTCACGAAGTTCCTCGACATCTGCCGTAATCAGGCCCAGGTCTTCTGCGATGATCGGGAGATCGCCAAGGTCCTGTTGGACTTGCTTGAACAGATCGTTGCCGGGGCCAACCACCCAGCGCCCATTGATGGCCGTATCCTCGCTGGCTGGCACTTCCCAATACGCCGCAAAGCCTCGGAAATGATCCAGCCGTACAATATCAAACATGGTTAACATAGCCCGAAATCGCTCCACCCACCAGGAAAATTCGCGCTCCTCAAGCACATCCCAGCGATAGAGTGGATTGCCCCATAGCTGTCCGGTGGCGCTGAAGTAGTCGGGTGGAACGCCTGCGACAACCGTGGGAATGCCATCCTCGTCCAGGCTGAAAATGTCGGGATTTGACCACACATCGGCGCTGTCATAGGCTACAAAAATGGGAATGTCGCCGATCACCTGAATGCCACGCTCATTGGCGTAGCGCTTGAGATTTTCCCACTGGTTAAAGAATTGCATCTGCACAAAGGCCCGAAACTGCACTTGATCATTGAGTTTGGCAATCCATTCCGCCAGCGCGTCCGGGTCACGTTTGGCGATCTCTGGTTCCCATTCATGCCAGACCGCACCATTGTGGGCGTCTTTCAGCGCGGCGAATAGTGCATAGTCATCAAGCCACAGATAATTGTGAGCACGAAAGGCGGTGATGGCCTGCCGCTGACCAGAGGTTGCATCTGCCTTAAAGTGCTCGAAGGCCCGTCGCAGGAGATCGATTTTGAACGGTATCACTGCGCCGTAATCCACATGTGTGTCGGGGAACTGTGGTGTATTGGCCAGATCGGCGTTGGTCAGCAAACCCTCGTCACGGAGTTGATCGATGCTGATCAACAGTGGATTGCCTGCGAAAGCCGAAAAACTCTGATAGGGTGAGTCACCATAGCCGGTTGGTCCGAGCGGCATAACTTGCCAGAGTTGCTGCCCGGTTGCGACCAGAAAATCAACGAATGCATAGGCTGATGCCCCAAAATCGCCGATGCCCCAGCGACTCGGCAAAGAGGTCGGGTGAAGGAGCATACCGCTTGATCGTGGAAACTGCATAAACTTACTTCTTCCGCTTACAATGAGGTGAATAAGCTATCTTTTTGTATACACAGCAAAGACGGACAGCTTGATGTTGCCCGTCAATGATATGCGTGTGTGCGACTCTATCATTGTCGAATACTGCAAAGTATACCGCATATTCTATTATTTCGTGTATGAAAATAATGGCTCGTGGTTACAGTTCGCGTCGCCCATCAAGCGCCAGCCCAAGTGTGTTGGGGTCGGCCCACTCCAGATCGCCGCCGGTTGGAAGGCCCCGCCCCAGTTGCGAAACGCGCACTCCTAGAGACACTAATGCCCGTTGGAGATGGAAGGCCGTCGCGTCACCCTCCAGATTGGGGTTGGTGGCAATAATAACCTCTTCGGTACTTTCCACACGGACACGGTCAATCAAAGCATCAAAGTAGATGTCCTCGCGATTCATGCCCTCAAGCGGGGCGATGCGACCATGCAACACATGATAGAGCCCCCGATATTTGCCTGTCCGCTCAATCGCGATCAGATCGAGCGGCTCTTCAACCACACAGACAAGCCGTTGATCACGGTTGGGATTTTTGCAATAGACACAGACGTCTTCAGTTGTGATGTTGTAGCATCGCGAACAAAACTGAATATTGTCT
>JBCDFA010000490.1:0-4311 GCA_039178835.1 Chloroflexota bacterium | reverse complement strand
TCATCGTGAGCTAGCCGAAGACCTCTGTCAGGAGACCTTTATCAAAGCATTCCGCAACTGGCCAACACAAGGACAACTCCGTAATCCAGTGGGATGGCTCTACCAGATTGCACGCAACACCGCCATCGACGAACTACGACGCCACCAACGGCTTCGCTTTGTGGATCTCCCTGATGAAACGATACTGACGGGAAACACTAACAACCTTGACACAGCTATCAGTGACAAAGAGGCCGTCCGGGAAGCCCTCCAACAGATTCCTGTGCTATATCGTCAAGCACTTGTGCTCTATGTCTGGGCAGATTACAGTGTCAAGGATATTGCCGCGATCTGCAATTGTTCGATCAGTGCCGTCAAAGCACGTTTATTTCGCGCACGAGCGTACTTTCGAGAAGCCTACGTGAGTGGCGGTAGAAACGAGACCCTAAGGGTTTCCGTCTGATACCTATAGCCAGTGAGTTTATTCCTGATTGTGATGCCCCAAAAAGAGACCCTAAAGGTTCCGATTTTCACACAGAATCTGGGCAATTATAAGAGGTTTTTGGGGAGACCTTTAGGGTCCAGGGGGCCGATCAATAACACGATGGACCCTTTGCCCCACTGCAATGCCATTAAGGAACCCTAAGGGTCTTGCTGATAAGCGGCAGATAGGCCCGTGGTGTCACCTCCACAAAGCTCAGTTGGCGAATCGTATGATTTGATGTGTCCGTAACCAGTGCGAATGTAGAATCGCTGCTCAAAACCAGACCAGAAGGGTTGGCAAATAATGCCGTGTTGCCTGCACTATCAGTGCTGCCTTCGACCCCAGGGCTTCCTGCCACAGTCGTTACATTGTTGGTGTCAAGATCGATTTGACGAATGGTGCTATTCGAGAAATCAGCAATCAATGCAAATGCACCATCAGTACTAATTGAGAGGCCACGTGGGAACGACAGCAGTGCCTCACGACCACGTCCGTCAGCAACACCTTGCTCTCCTGCTTGACCCACAATGGTCGTGACCTGCCGCGTTGTCAAATCAAGTCGACGAATGGTGTGGTTTTCACTATCGGCAATCAACACAAATTGTGCATCTGAGTCAATGGCAACGCCACGCGGAAAGGCAAATCGGGCGGCTGAACCAATCCCATCATCAGTGCCAACCTCCCCTGGTTGTCCAGCCAACGTCGTGACTTCCCGGGTCGTGAGATCGAGACGACGGATGATATGATTGTCCGTATCAGCAATAATAGCGAAGGTTCCGTCTGCATCGAGCACAACACTCTGGGGCGCATTGAAGCGAGCGTCTGTACCAGAACCGTTGGTACTTCCCGTCAGACCAGCACTGCCAGCTATGGTCGCTACCTCGTCATCAACAATGTCGATAGTGCGGATGGTGTGGTTGTCCGTATCAGCGATTAAAGCGAACGTGCCATCACCGTTAAGTGCAATACCAGATGGATAGGCAAAACGAGCCTCGGAACGTGTGCCATCGGTACGGCCACGTATACCAGCAGCACCTGCGAGCGTTGTGACTTCGCGGGTCGTGAGATCAAGCCGACGAACAGTGTTGTTGCGTGCATCAGTGATCAGTGCGAATGTGCCATCATTACTCAACGCAACATCATATGGAAAATCAAATCGGGCATTTGTTCCACTTCCATTCGCGTCACCACGCATTTGCGCACTTCCAGCGACAGTAGAGACTCGTGCGACAAAATCAGCAGCGTTCACAACCGAGACACATACGACGAGCAACACAACAAACAACATCAGGCGCAAACAGTGACCAGTCATAGCAAAGTATGCTCCCAGATACAGAAAAGTGATGGTTATACGCCATATTGTAGCAGGATTTTGAGAACCTTATGACGCCTCTTTGGCAGAAGTTGCAAGCCAGTACCCGAATACCAGATAGGTACAAGCAAGTACAATTCCCAACAACGGCTCCAGGTCGGATATCCCAATAGCCTTGGTGATAACAACACTTGCGGTGAGCAGTGCGATTAGTAGACTGTACCAGCCAAGGAACAGCACACGTGTGTAGCGTAACAACACAAAACCAAGCACACCAATCCAGATGCCCCAAAAGAGTTCTGCCGTCAACCGAAGCTGCATGCCCACGTCGGCGAGCAATGTGTGCATCAACACCACCGACTCTTGATAGGCATCAGAGCTTGCTTGACTCACAAACGCCTGGGCAGTCACTGGCGAAATGGTCGACTGGATAACCACGCTGGCAATACCAAGTGGAATACCAAGTATTCCCACCACCATAGAGAGTGTTGTGAGGGATGATGACCGGCCCATATGCTGGCGTACTTTTTCAGCAACGGCTATCGGAACAGGAATAAGAAAAGCGAGTGAGGTAAAGTACAGCAGCCACAAATAGCCATACAGGGTGGTATGTTCTGCGATCCATGGAAGAAAAGTCTGTGGCGAATCAAACATGCTCATCTGAAGACCAAACTGAGGAAGAACACTAAGCAGATACCCAACCGCTCCCAGAAACGAAACTCCCGACACGATTGCTCCCCAACTCCCGATGCGAACGAGCGAACGATGAACGAAATACGATGTCGACATCTTGCAACCTTGCTTGATTGTTAGTGGGCGAGTAATAGCCGCACCATGATACAGGAATGAATTGTGTTCGACAAGCACGTGTTGAAACTCATTTGACGCCCTAAAGGGTATAGATTTTCAAATCTTCTTTTGCTACGATTTCAGCATGCCAATAGTCTCCTGAAACCCTAAAGATCTACCTCCGACCGAAGCTGCTGCAAAAACTGTTGCATAAACGCCGTCCGTCGCTGGGCCTCGGCACGCCCTGCCTCGGTCAACATACCATCGGCGAGACGCAAGAGCTTGCAATAGAAATGGTCGATCACATTGGTCGTGTCATCAAACTGACGGGTGTGGCCAAAAGGATCATCTGAGTCATACAACCGACTGCCCATCGCACCACCAAGCATCAGGCAGCGGGCCACACCAATAGCGCCAATCGCATCGAGTCGGTCCGCATCCCGCACGACCTGAGCTTCCCGTGTCCGTGGCGGGATGTTTGCCGAAAAGCTATGTGCTTCGATGGCATGATAAATCGCGTCAAACTCATGTGTAGGATAGGTAATCTGCTTGAGAAAGGTAATAGCTTTTTCAGCAGCCATCGTCGAGGCTTGTGGACGCAACGGTGAATCTTTTGGCACGATCACACAATCGTGAAGCCAGGCAGCAGGTAACACAATGGTAAGATCTGCCCCCTCACCCTGTGCCAACATCGTGGCTGTCTTGACGACCCGTTTGATGTGCTCTAGATCATGAGCAGCATCAGTCGTATCGCTGTTGTGAATAAGAAATTGCTCAAAGGTGCTGGCCCAATCAGCAGACCTGTAAGAAGCTGTCATGTAGTATCCTGATAGGTTACGTCTATGATTTCAAACGTTCGGTCGCTTTTCCGGCACTCGAGAGCCGCCCGCCACACTGCTCACAGAAAAGAGCTTCTGCTGCAACAGTATTGTGGCAATGCTCACACTGGCGCGACGATGTAATCGGTTGGGTGCTGCGTTTTTCTGCGTGTCCCTGTTGGTATGCCTCCCAAAGACCTTCTGCGCCATCCACAAACAATTCGACATACCCGCATGTCCCACAGATCCACGTGCGCACTTCGCGCACTTCGGTTTTTCGTTTGAACAAAGCCGATGGTTGAGCAGCAATCCGTACCTTTGCTCTATTTCCTGAGGCAAATGAGGTATCTGGTAGTTCGAGGGGCCAGTCGGGAATAATATTGTGCGAGTGACACTTGGGACAGACACCTGTCCGCAGGGTATCCTGTTCCGATGGGATGGGAACACTCTCGGTCGCACCCTGGCACACTGTACACACATCTTGTGGGGACCAGACACGATTTCTGCACGTTGGACACCACTTGAAATCAACCATTGTTTCCTCTTTTCTTACTCTCCATGAATTCGAGAGACTCTAGTTTACTGCTGTATATCTACATACGCAAGAGCACCGAAAAAAGTCACCATGGAGATCAAAAACAAGCAACCTTTAGCAAACCCCAAAATGCCACTGCACTCCTCCTAACACACCCAACCTTTAGGGTCTAAAAACAGTCGTGTAGTGCTCCCCGTTGCTTGCCTGCGTTCGGGCATCCATGTAGCATACACTGAACGCCCGGCGCGACACATCCGTTGTGTTCGTGTCCGACCGATGGAGGAGCCAGTTGTGGAGGAGCACCGCTTCACCGGGTTCAAGTTCGAGATACACCACCTTATCGGCATGCGCATAGTCTTTAGCCTGTTCTTCGGTAAGAAAGCCCGAAGGATGC
>JBCDFA010000489.1:0-4408 GCA_039178835.1 Chloroflexota bacterium | reverse complement strand
GAGGTGGCCAGATACACGATGATCTCGGCAGCCTCCTGTGGCGAACGTGCCTTTGCCAGCACACCGAGCAGCGGCATGATAGTGTTAACTATTCTGGACGCAGTGGAGCGCTGTACCGCGACAAATCCAGGACAAAAGGTATTGGCAACCACTCCCGTATCGCGAAGCCGATCAGCCAACTCATAGGTAAACATAATGCGATATGTATTACTCCAACCATACATTGCAGGCATACCAAACTTCCCTGGTGGAAATTCCTGCTCCCCTTGCAGATTGTCAAACTGGATGGGATTCCAGTGATGTGAACTAGAGGCAGTGTTGACAATACGGGCAGGTGCTGATACCAAGAGCAAATCGAGGAGTTCGAGAGTCAAGGTAACATACGTCAGATAATTGAGTGCAAAGGTTCGTTCATAGCCTTCTGCTGTTACTTCACGTGTCCTGTACGCATAGCCCGCATTGTTTACAAGGACATCCAAACGGTCGAACTTGGCCTTGAATGCCGCTGCCGCCTGCTTCACCTGCGCCTGAGAGAGCAAATCGGCCAGTAAGATGTCTGGGGTATGGCCAGTGGCAGCATGAATTTTCTGCTGTATAGCCTCTCCACGGTCCTGACTACGACAGATCAGAACCAGATGCATATCCTGTGATGCAAGAGCCTTTGCAGCCTCAAAACCAAAGCCATTGGTAGCTCCAGTCATCAAACAAACTGGACGAGTCATAACGTATATCGCTCCTTTACGACTTGAACACGCATATCATCATTGGAGAAGCCATCTTACACGAGGTCAGCAATCATTCGTTGTGTTGTGGGTTACATCGAGTCAGTCACATACTTGGTTATTATACCCCAATAAAAAAGACCCGAAAGATGATACAACCTTTCGGGTCTGAGTCAATCCAGGGTTTTGATGCTAGTTGTTGATTGGCTGACTTGGCACTCGCTCAACATCAATTGTCGTATTCATTTCACGACCCTCTGTATACACGGCGTTCACGCTCAGTTCAACCGGACTCACAATCTCTAGATAGCCGACAAGAAGATCCGGGCCAGCCCCGGTCAGCTCAAAAATGCGCCGACAATCATCCATCGTTGCGGTGTTTGGTGGCAACACAATTGCGTCGAATGCGGAAGGGCTAACCAAATCTGGCTCACGACCAATTGCATCATTGTTTTCGACAAGTAAAAAGACCCGTTTGCGAAGTTCAGCGGTTTGTTGCTGATAGTTATGGATGTTGATCTCGGTTGCATACACTCCAGGGCGCACAATCGCATCCTCAGCCGGATCATCCTGCACCCCGCACACAAACTTGGCCGAATAACTGTACCGAGGCACAGGCTGTGCAGCAGGGCTTGCAAAGACACGGTCTTGTAACAAGATTCCCGCAACGATAACCAACAAAATGCTCAGACTCATAACGAACACACGCTGACGAACCGACAGTCGGGGGACCATATGGAGATACGTCATCACATCACTCTCCTTTACACAGAACGAATTGCGGAGGGTTGCCCGAGACTCCGCGTTGACGTGGCTAGCCATACTCAGTTGGACAACTCATGGAGCACAACGGAGAGAAGATGTTTATTCTGATACGCCAAAAGATGTATTACGAGCAAATGGAGGTGTGGCTGATAACAGTACCCCCGATTCTGTTGTATGCCGCCATCTCTCTCTACGCACTGCGTAGGCTGCTCCTAGTTTAGTGGGTGTTACCCACCCTCACCGTTACAGCGGCGATGCGAGCAAACATTGTGGTACCAACGCCTTGCGGCTCCCACAAGTAAGCCTGCCCCACGCACCTTGCTCCCCATCAGCCAGCGCAGTCGCCTAGCCGCCGATATCGCTATCGACGCTGGTGGGCTTTTACCCCACCCTTTCACCCTTTGCCAACAGCCAGGGGCATAAACCAACGCGTTGCCCCGTTAGCTCATGCCCCTGGCCGTGGTAGGACTGCTCTCTGTTGCCGTCTTACGTCACGACCGTGTTACCACCATCGTGCCCCCGCTTACGGTTTCGCGGGGTGGCCTTCCACTGCACAAGGCAATGGGCGAGGAGTCGGGAAGTTCCTCTAGAGTGTTACTCCAGCGGCGGCGCATTATCAGCCACACACCAATGGTTGACAGCACCATACCGGATAACTGCCATCTTGCAAGTATAGCATAGCCATACCAGAAAAGGAGCTACTGTTCTTCCTGCTCATAGTGTTGCTTGAGGATATGCTTTTGGACTTTGCCCAGCGCGTTGCGGGGAAGCTGAGAAGAAAAAAGAACCTGCTGTGGCTTTTTATATGCCGCTAAGCGTTCCCGACACCACCGTATCACCTCTTGAGCGTCCAGCGTTGCACGCATGGCTGGTTGGGGCACCACCACCGCAACCACTTGCTCGCCAAAGTCTGGGTGGGGCCAACCAATCACGGCGGCTTCGGCGATGTCTGGGTGTGTCAGTAGCACATCTTCGACCTCACGCGGATACACATTGTAACCACCACTGATGATAAGTTCACGTGCACGACCAGAAATCGTAAAGTACCCATCCGCACTGCGCCAGCCAAGATCCCCGGTGTTAAACCACTCACCATCGAAAGCGGCTGCTGTGGCCGCTTGATTACGCCAGTAGCCCTGAAACACGTTTGGCCCACACACCTGTATCTCTCCGGTTTCGCCATCAGCAAGTGGCGCTCGCGTCTGCACATCCACAATGCGCGCCTCCTGCCCAGGGAACGGCATGCCCACCGTACCCGGGCGACGCTCGCCCTCATACGGGTTGGTCAGATTCATAATTGTCTCGGTCATTCCATAGCGTTCAAGAATCTGCTGCCCACACAACTCAGCAAACGCCTCGAACGTCTGCTGGCTGAGTGGTGCTGACCCCGACACATACAACCGAATGGGGTCAGGTCGTACATCCCGTTGCTGTGCCTCGGCGATCAGGCGGGTGTACATGGTTGGAACACCAAAGAACATCGTCACCTGACCTTGAAGCAAGGTGTTGTACACTTCGGCAGCATCAAAACGACGGCGCAGATCGATGGTGCTTCCTGTCAGGAGCGTCCCCATGAGTCCAACACCCAGCCCATGGATGTGGAACAACGGCAGCGTCAACAACAAACGGTCGTCTTTGCTCCACTGCCACGCGCTGGTCACAGCAATACTGTTGGCGATCAGATTGCCGTGTGTCAGCATAGCCCCCTTAGAGCGCCCCGTTGTTCCCGAGGTGTAGCCAATCAGCGCGATATCTGTGGGTTTGAGTGGATTAGATGTTGTTTCTTCAACAGACGGGTCTTGCACAACAAAGGTTGTATCATCAATGACCGTCAGTGCATCATACTGCGCCTCTGGTAACGGTTCCATCGAGTGCACAATCACATAGTCAAGCAGCGGTGTGTCCTGCACGACATGCTGCAACTCTGGCCAGCGTGCGCCATCTGTCACACACATACGAACACCGGCATCGCGCAGAATATGACGCAACTCGGTCTGGCGGTACTGCGTGTTGACCAACACAACAATGCCATGCGCCATAAACGTGCCAAGATATGCCGCAATGAATGTCGGGCTATTCTCCAGAAACAACGCTACCCGTTCACCTTCGCGCAAGCCAGCGCCTCGTAGGCTGGTTGCCCAGCAGGTGGCCAATGTGTAAAGCTGTGCAAAGCTATAGTGCTCTTGTTCAAACAGGAGCGCCAACTTCTGCGGATACCGCTGACAGCTTATTGTAAAGGCATCCACCACTGACGATGGCCGTGTGTGCATTGGATTGTTCCTCATTCTTATCATTGTGCCAAGCTTGTATTCTGGCAACAAATCTGCTTTATGTATCGTACCATATTGCATGACAGATGTTGCGCGACCAATATCGTACATAGGTCGAATTGCAAAAACAAATTATTCTGTGTATGATAACTCTATCTTCTTGTGGATATCGTATAGAAATACCTCTATCCCACAAAGGCGTAACATAGTAAAGACATCCTAAACCTATCCAACACTCGTTTACAAGAGTAAGGATAGTATTGTGTTCTCGGTGCTCAAAAAGACCTGATGAAGGAGGACGTGTATGGAGCAACGATTCGAAAATCTACAACAACATATCAATCATTTTCTACAGCAACGGCTGCCACGTCGTGACGAGGACAACAATCTGTTTGACGCGACACGGCAGTGGTTCCAAAAGACACCGCTCTACGAAAGGTTTCAGCCACCTGAGCCAGTAGTCCCTGAGTCGGCGTGTCTTGCGCTGGTGCTTGGTGGTGGCGGTGGCAAAGGCGGTGCCCACCTGGGTGTGTTGCAGGTGCTTGAGGAATTGGATCTCCAGATTGATATGATTGTCGGCACATCGATTGGTGGTGCCGTCGGAGTACTCTACGCCGCCGGTCTCTCCCTTGATGAGATTTCACAGGTCTT
>JBCDFA010000488.1:0-4454 GCA_039178835.1 Chloroflexota bacterium | reverse complement strand
CAAGTCGACGACCTGACCTGTTTCATTTCGTACAACACGACCATAGCCTGTCGGAGGATCAGCGATAAAGCTAATAAACCCGACCAGCGCTTGCTGTTGAACCTGTACATCGAGGAGCGATTGTGCCGTTTCAGCACACAGCAGAGGCGTATCGCCATATAAAACCAAGACATAGGTTGATTGATCCAGCAGCTCTGCACGCGCCTGGAGGACTGCATGCCCCGTGCCAAGACGTTCTGATTGCACCACACACACATAATCAGAACCGACCTGATGACGAACTTCGTCAATCGTATGTGGTGCTAAAACAATGGCTGTTTGTTGGGGTGTGAGTTCATCAGCGACGGTCAGCACATGGTGCAATAGTGAACGACCACAGAGGGAATGCAACACTTTCGGGGTTGATGAGCGCATACGCGTCCCATCACCAGCAGCTAAAACAACTATAGACAAAGTTGTATGAGCATTATTCATTGTAGATTAGCAATTTCTCTAAGTACCAAAGAAACAGATAGTATCAAGGCAAAAAGAAACACAGTGAAGTAGTTCTTCACTGTGCTAACTTACCCCGTAGCCAGGAAAAGCTGGAAATCGTTTCCGCCTTGTTGCTTTGGTTACTTGGGACATCTCCCATTACTTAAAAAATGGCTGCCGGACCAGGATTCGAACCTGGACAGACGGATTCAAAGTCCGTAGTGCTACCATTACACAATCCGGCAACGCGTATGTCTTACAGAGATTGCATTATAGCACAGGCTTTAATGACTGGCAACCATACGCTCAAACGCAAGCTCAATGATGTATTGTCATATCCAGGCTGATGTCAACGGCACGCGCCGAGTGTGTGAGCGCACCCACCGAGATATAATCGACACCTGTTTCAGCCACGGAACGGAGCGTCTCCAGTGTGATACCACCGGAAGCCTCAATGGTTGCCCGCCCTGCAATCACCTGTACCGATTTCCGCAATTCATCAAGCGACATGTTGTCCAGCAGAATAACATCAGCCCCTGCAGCCGCAGCAATATCTGCCTGCTCGGCACTTTCGACCTCGACCTCGACTGCGACCAACGGGCCAACCGCCGCCTTGGCCCGCCGCACCGCTGCCCCACAATCCAGACCCTCGGTTGCCAGAACGGCCAGATGGTTATCTTTGATCATAATCGCATCGTAGAGGCCAAAACGATGATTGACGCCTCCAGCAACCTGTACGGCATATTTCTCGAAGATACGCAACCCAGGTGTGGTTTTGCGGGTATCCAGAATTTTGGTAGGAAGCCCATCGAGCATGGCAACATAACGTGCCGTGAGGGCCGCTACACCACACATTCGTTGCAACAGGTTGAGCGCGACTCGCTCAGCAGTTAATATGCTGCGGGCCGCACCAACCACCGAAGCCACCACACCGCCTGCCACAATCTGATCACCATCATCAGCGTTCAGTGTTATCTCCAATGATGGATCAGTGGTTGTGAACACAGACATAAGCACTGGTAATCCGGCCAAAACACCTGCCTCGCGAAATACCACTTGTGCCTCCGCACGAGCATGCGGTGGGACAACCGCCATCGTCGTAAGATCACCAGTTCCGATATCTTCTTGCAATGCTTGTGTCACAATAGCTTGGATGCGATTAAGCGGAAGATCCATCAAAATGCCTCTTTGTTTGGTAGGAAAAGTAGGTTACGCTGCCTGAAGCAGGACTGCATCGGCCACATGTTCGACAAGATACGGCTGTTGGCCACGGCTTAGCACCATATGTACGCGCCATGTATCATCAGTAGCTGGAAAATCTGAGCGGAAATGCGCTCCACGACTCTCTTCACGCAATAGCGCACTGGTCACAATTAAACGTGCAGTGAGTGTTGCATTCGCAGCTGTGATCGCCTCTGGGTCAGAGAGGGAAACTTGTGCTGGCACGGTGGAAAGAAAATCGAGTGCTGTCACAAGCTCGTTCGCTGAACGCTGGATGCCTGCCTGAGTTCGCATCGTCGATGCCAAACGATCCCGCCAGCCTGAGATTGCCTGTGTCGCCACAATGTTGTTTCGACCAGTAGTTCTGAACAGATCAGGGAAGTTGGTGTAATGAGCTGGTTCTCTGATACCTGCTAACGCGGCAGCACCAGCCCGTCGCCCAAAGATCAAGCATTCGAGCAGCGAGTTGCTAGCCAGCCGGTTTGCGCCATGCACACCGGTACAAGCACACTCGCCCGCCGCATAGAGGCCCGCAACATCCGTCGCACCATTGTGATCGGTACGAATACCGCCCATTAAGTAATGCGCAGCAGGCGCGACCGGAATAGGCGTCATCCTCGGATCAATACCTTCCTCCTGGCATCGTGCACAAATGGTTGGGAAGCGTTGCTCAAGCACATCCTCTCGCAGATGGGTGAGATCCAATAACACATGGTCACTGCCAGACTGACGCATCGCTGCAAAGATACCACGCGCTACGATATCGCGTGGGGCTAATTCAGCGCGTGGATCATAGTCCGGCATAAAACGGTATCTATCGGGTCTGAGCAATCGCCCACCCTCGCCACGTGTCGCCTCACTAATCAAGAAGCCCTTGCCAGTACGTGTACGAAAAACGGTTGGGTGAAATTGCACAAATTCCATATCTGCTATTGATGCCCCAGCGCGGTACGCCATCGCAATACCTTCGCCAAGTGCCACAGACTGATTGCTTGTTAAACCATACAACGCGCCAGCACCACCTGTCGCAAGGATCGTTGCCTGTGCACGAATGACTAACCATTGACCATCGTCAGAGCGCACCAGCGCTCCCTCACAACGCCCTGGTGCGCCAATCAGATCGACAGCCTGATAGCACTCCAAAATACGAATACGTGGACAGGACCGTGCCCGTTCAATCAAGGTCTGCATCAGTGCCCAACCGGTGGCATCACCGACGTGCAAAATGCGACGGTGCGAATGTCCACCTTCTAACCCAAGTGCAAAAGTATCCTCTGAATCGCGCTCGAAAGGAACTCCTATCTGGGCCATTTCACGCATCATAGCAGGGGCTTCAGAGGCAAGTTCTTCCACTGCATCCGCATCGGAGAGACCTGCACCAGCGACCAGAGTGTCATCAACATGGATCGCCGGTGAATCGACTGCGTCAAGGGCAGCAGCAATACCGCCCTGAGCCCAGGCTGAGTTGCTCTCTGGCAATGAGTTGCGCGTCAGCACAATCACATCTGTTTGCTCTGCTGCACGGAGTGCTGCGACGAGGCCGGCTGCACCTCCACCAATCACAAGAATATCGGTAGCCTTCTGCTCATACTGCTCAGGCAATGCTGGCACCACATAGCGGGGTGCGTCAACGACCGTGTTTGGCAAGTTCACACTCATCTTGGCGTTTCCTCGTTTGGCATAAAAGCAATTAGATTGGCGTTACAACGAAACCATTCGATCAATAGAGCCACGAGCACGTTCGGCGATTTCCTGCGGCACAGTGACATGATGTACGTTCTCTTGCAGTGAGCGTAATACCTTATCAAGCGTAATCATCTTCATATAGCGACATGAAATCGACTCATCAATCGGAAGAAATTGCTTATCTGGATTGGCCTTCTGCATACGATGCAACACACCAATCTCGGTTGCCACAATAAACTGTGAGGAAGAGCTTTTTTCAGTATGGTTGATCATACCTTCTGTCGAAAGAATATGCGTATTTTCCTTTTCGATCAGGCCACGCTCTAGATAATGCATAGTTGAGCTGACACAGCCACATTCAGGGTGAATAAGGAATTCGGCATCGGGGTTGGCCTCGCGCATACCATTGACCATCGTTGGCTTAATGGCCGCATGTACATGGCACTCACCGGCCCAGATATGCATCGGACGCCCGGTAACTTTGCGGAGATAACTGCCCAGAAACATGTCTGGCAGGAATAAGATTTCGCGGTCTTCGGGGATAGCCTGAATAACACGCAACGCATTGCCTGAGGTACAACAATAATCACTCTCGGCCTTAACTTCAGCCGTCGTGTTGACGTAGGAAACAACGACTGCGCCAGGATGTTCGGCTTTCCACTCACGCAACTGCTCCGCCGTGATCGAGCTGGCCAACGAACACCCTGCCTCCAGATCGGGGAGCAAAACCGTTTTCTCGGGGCACAGAATAGCCGCTGTTTCTGCCATAAAATGGACACCGCAGAACACAATGACATCGGCATCAGTGCGTGCTGCTACCTGCGATAAGCCAAGCGAGTCACCAACAAAATCGGCTAGATCCTGTATCTCACCATACTGATAATTGTGGGCCAGAATCACAGCATTACGCTCACGCTTCAGTTGTTGGATTATCTCAACTATTTCTGTGGTTTGCTCATGGGAGGGTGACATGGCAATGGTGGTCATGATAAATATTTCCTCTAGCATACATGTTAGTGTTATCTTCACACTAAATAAGGCTGTAAAAAACGGCCTTTCGGCCATGTGCAAAT
>JBCDFA010000487.1:0-4495 GCA_039178835.1 Chloroflexota bacterium | reverse complement strand
TCCTTACATTGTTGGTGCTCTTTGCTACCAGTACACCAGCACACGCCGGAGCCACATACGGGTGTGAGTTTGGTTTTCCCACATTTACAGCCCATTTGAATATTCACGCTCACTCTGATGGTTCGTTTACTACATCAGCTTATTTAACTGGCGTGCATCCTGGTGTGTCTATCAGCGAGACATCCTCAAGCATTACGCCCGATAAAAGCGCAGCCTGGGATTTTTATGGGAATGTTAATGCTACCATAACTTTTTCTGTTGCTGGTGTTGAGGTTGCAACAGATGATATCAGTTGCAGAGTCACAAAAGATGGTGATATACAAACTGTGTGGTAATATAGCTCCCTTCCACTTATAGTCAACACCTCTGGTCCCCTCTACTTGTGAGGGGGCTTTATCGTATTTGTCCTTCAATGATTCTACGACTTGCCAACCGCGCTTTTTTCACACTATACTCTTGTGTCAGATTGAGCACAATTCAAGCAACTTCGGGAACCATATCCGCGTACATGTTATTAAGATGACTCGAGGCTGGTATGTTACCGATGATTGGTAGTGTAACACAAAGGGAAGGTGCATACGTATGCAATGCCCACATTGTGCAGCAAATCTGCTCTACCGAGAACGAGGCGGTCGACGTTGTAGTAAGTGCAAGCAAAAGTTTGCATTTGAACCAAAAACAAGCCCCTTAAAGCTGCATGATCTACGATTTCGGCGAGTGGTAGAGAAGACAAGCGCCAACGGAACCGTCTGGTATACTCCATCCCAACTGCACCATGCATTAGGCCGTAAGGTTACTGTAGAGAAGAAATCAGGTTGTGGGCCTATTAGTTGTCTTTCACTCATTGTGGCTGGCGGTATTATTGCGTTTGCTTCCCTACAGTCGGAAGTAGTTCTCATTCTCGCAACTATGGTATGTGCTGTGCTTGTGGTCGGGTCTACTATTATTGAGCGAAAACGCCCCCCCCGCACCAAATTGCCAATGCCCCCTCACGACTTTTCGCCAAGGGTACTTGATGAATGGTACAAAACGTACAATGTGGTGCCGCATGGCTTGATTACGAGTGAACATCCCGCGAACACATCGGCCTATATACCACCTCCAGCGCAATTAACAGCTGTCCTGGCTTGCCCAGAGCGAGACATTTTGCTCTGTTTGCGAGCAAACGGTGTCTCGCAGCAGTACGGCCTGGGATTGTTGCCAACTGAAGGACCATTTACACAGGATGAGGAAGCCTTTCTCACTACGCTTCGTTCCCGCCCAGATCTTCCACTGTTTTTGCTCCACGACGCAAGTCTGGCTGGTGTACTCCTCCGACAAACAGTTGGGATGTCGCTCGGGTTACGTGCAGAACATCGTATTGTTGACTTAGGTTTGCGACCAGACCATGTCCTGAAGTACAACCTCATGCGACTCGGTGAGAAACCATCATCTGAGTTACTGTCGATCTTGACTCGCCGCATGAACACAACGACAGGAGCAAATACATCATTGAGTGTTGTAGAGTTTGAATGGTTGAAGAAAGGATATTACAGCCCTATTCTGGCCGTCAACCCAGCACGGCTGTTACGGGTGGTGTATAACACAATGAATAAACAGATACAACAATCGCAGCGTTCCAAATCTGTTAATCCTGAGCAGCAAGCTCAACAAAAAGCACAAGCAGTTGGGTTTATGTCCTGGCTAGAGTAGCCTCTGTTTGGGATGTTTCTGCTCAGAGGCACGCATGTTTAGGTATACATTGATGATATCGGTGATGCATGGAATAACTATCACATAGAGAGTAGAGCGAGGTTATGCGTCTCACAAACTATCTGCACTACCTGCAACGAGTGCTCCCCACTGGAGCAGAAGTGTATTTGCTTGATCCCCATGGCACGATCCATTGTATCACTCGTGGTGATGTACGCAGCCTGCGTCCACACACGAACGTCAATGATCGTCAAGCATTTCTTCGTTTTATCGATGATGGACAATTTACCCGCTATCTGATCGGTGATGCAGCAACCTCTGAGCAGCATCCAAGCAATGCGACCTACAAACTTGGCTCAGTGCAAGCGCATAGTGCATTCACACCACATGCCCATGGTGCAGAACACTTTGTGTTGAGTCAGGGGTATGCCTCGTGTGGCCTGTACGACTGGACACAGCAGCGTGTCGTGCATGTCCGTTTATTTCCCGGCGCGTTGTTACGTATCCCAGCGATGATGCCCCATTCGTTTAACAATCGTGCTGATGATCCGCTACTACTGGTGATTGCCAATACCGGCATGGGGATTGATCACGAAGCGTATGCCATTACCGCAGCCCAGGCAGAACAGCACGCGCACCAACACGCGTCGATGGAGTCCCACGAGACCTTTGGGGCTGTGTCCGGGCATCATCACAACCACAGTTTGCGTGATACGGTAACGACATCTCTCGCCACCGAAATTGATTATTCCATCCTTGCACAGGCTCTGCGTCATCTGGAGCACGAGATGCAACACAGCAAGTTCCACGTGAATATGACATGGCGTGAACATATTGCATCGCAGTTACGCAGGGTTGTATGGTTACTGGAAAGCACATAGTGAGGCAGCAGCATGGCCACGATTACCCAATACGCTCTTGATGCCGCGCTTAAACATAGTGTTGTACAGGCCGCCTACCCAAGCCACGTGCTGTATACCGAGCGCCAACTTTACTATGAACTCTGTCGTACACTACGACCGTTTGCGGGTCTCAAGCAGGAACAGGCAGCGATCTCGTTTGCGCTGGGTATGCTTCCGGCAATGCTGGCGTATCGTACCCCACAACGTGCGGCCCAGCTTGCTCTGGCAAACATGGTTATTACTGGAAGCTTATGGCTGAACCGGACGATTCCGTATGTCCGTACTCCGCCACTTTCGTATGCACGTTTCTCTGAGCTATTGCGGACGTATCGTGAAACCCATGGGCAACCGCAAGGTCTGTTGGTACCAGAGGTTCCACCCAGATTTGGGGCAACAGCGAATATGCCCGATATGGGTGCGTATGGAGTAGCTTGTGTGCTGATATGTCAGGATCAGTCGATTAAACAGATGCTGCTTGCCAATCGCTTGCATATGGAGTTAAGTTGCATTGTGTTGGATGTGGAAGAAGCTCTACCATTACCATCAATTGTGTACGACATGTTAGACCGTACAGCGGATGCACGGGTTTGTGTGTTGCACGACGCCAGTGCGGCTGGCCTGTCTCTGGTGACTCAGCTACTTGAGCAGATGATCACCCCACCACATGTCGTGGTGCGTGCCATTGGCTTGCGTCCCGATCATGCTCGTCAACTACATCTTTTTGCAATGCGTAATCCCAATTGGTCATCGCAACTGCACTGGCCAACCTATCTCTCAACACGCGAGAGACGCTGGCTTGAGGCGGGCTGGGCCGCCGAAGTGGCTGCGCTTCGTCCAGTACAACTCTTACGTGCATTGCGCCGTATTTTGCTCGATCTGACACCACCACCGCTGCGTCTACCAGCACTCCACCGTGATCGTGACGTTGGTTTTATGACCTGGCCAAGTACACCGACAACAACATAAGGGTTACCTTTATGGGAGTAACAACATGACCTACGGGCAACAACCAATAGTATACTCTGATGAATTGCTCGCCGATAAAAGTGTCCGACGTATCTACACGAATGGCCGCGTTGAGTGGCGCCGCCGTCGACCAGATGGCAAGGTTGAATGGCAGTCCAATGCAGGTGACATGGGTGTCGACGAGGTATTGGGGGATCGTGTTCTGAAGCGCACGTATGGAAATGGCCATATGGTCTATGGTCGTGAGCAGGGGTATGGTCGCACGGCCTGGAGCGATAATTCTTTCACTGTCAACGAGTCCTCGTTTGGTGGGCGCGTCGGTGTGATTTTGGCCGGAATGGGTGCGGCTGCGCTTATGGGTGCAGTTGTACCACCACCTGCTTTTCTGACGCCTCAGGAAGAAGAGGCGTTGCGTCAAAAGGAAGCACAGAGCAGTAGTGGTGGTGATAGCGGTGGCGGTGATTACGGTGATGGTGGTGGCGGCGAGGGAGGGGGGAGTAATGATGGCAGCGGTGGTGATGGGGGGAGTGGTGGTGGTTCTGGTGGCGCTGGCGGCTGGGATGGCGATAGTGATGGCGGTAGTGCTGGTAGCGATTTTGGGTAGGGGGATTACGTATGTCTCGTTTCTGTGCCATCCTTGAACCGCATGTATCAGATGTCGCTATCGCTCAGATGGGTGGCGAATTGGTCTATCGTGATATGCATTGTGGGTTGGGCACCCTGCCAGATCAACGCCCCGCTGTCACTGCTGGCCCGTATCGCTGTGACAATCCCGCTGGCACCGATCTATCTGCCCAGCTTACGGCTGTTGGTGAGGTAACGCTGTACAATCGCACAGAAGTGCTGCGACATCTGGATGGTGATCAGGCCGCCTGTAGTGATGGAGAACTGCTGCTACGACTGTATGCCCAGAGAGGTGTAAAGGCTTTTACGCT
>JBCDFA010000486.1:0-4497 GCA_039178835.1 Chloroflexota bacterium | reverse complement strand
TGTCTGCGCCACCTCAATGAGTACATCTTTTTGTAGGGCGGACACAAACAGCACCTCACCCTGATATGTACGGATTTCTGGTGGCGTACCACTCGGCACAATCTCACGAATGGCACGCCATCGTACTAATGCATCAGGATAAATCGATGCCGATTTGAATGGGTATCTGTTCAATCGAATACCATCGGATGTGACAGTGATTGATTCGATTGACACGGTTCTCTTAACCCTCTATGTATCGGTATTACACAATAATCACATCATAGCACATGTTTTCTGTCGGGGATAGACGGCATTAGTCAAGCTCAAGCACACGCTGATATGGCTGTATCATCGCACTCTTGATACGTTTGGTGAATTCTTTCCTAAATCTCGGTATTTTCAGCAGCAATGGGAGCGTGCTATTCATCACTCTAACTCTGAAATCTTTCTGGGGAAAATCATAGAGTCCCAATCGCTTGTAGGCACGATGATCGGCTTGAAAAACTGGACGTAATCTTCCCCAGATATCGTCACGAAAAATCTTTTTCCCCCCAACACCAAGGAACGTGGATGGTTTTATATATCCGTTCAGAGCAAACTGCATCAGACGACTAGCTGTGGCTTGCAAAAGTTGATCAATATCTTGTGAGTCACCATATTCATCGGTCACCAAACCACCCATATGCGCAAGCTGGAGTTCAGTCCAACCTTCGAGTATCTGTCGCAGGTTGTGGTTCTGGCCTAATGGCCCCGAGATGATAAACCCGATCTGTTTTCCAATCAAAGTCGGGACATGACCATTGAAGAAACTTCGGTCGAAAAACATCTTCCATCGTGATGACAGATAGCGATCTTTGATGGTGCCGGCAAATACTAAAATATCCGCCGTTTTGACATGCGTATTGTAGAATTCGACATAGTCATCCTTATATACACATTCGTTGTCATATCCACAGTGCAAGCACCCCAGACAACCGCCTTTAATAGATATGTCTCGCAAATGAATGACTTCGATATCCTGGGCAAACGACGCTTTGAAGCGCTCAACCATCCGCACCAGATTTTCTTGCTGTGGCGTCGCATCGGTTACTACCAACACTTTTTTCCCAGTCACGTCGATCTGATTATCAGGCACACCCGGAGTATAGCTAAAATGACGCTGGGTGACGGGCTGATACCCCCGAAATGTCGGAGTCTGTGTTTGGATGTTTTGGAAGAAATGCTCCGCGAATTGCATCATGTTGGTCCGACCCGACTCATGCATGAGGTCATTCATTTCCGGCGAAGATGAACCAACATAACGCATCTGGAGATCATCACAAATAGACTGGATATAATTATGGGCGGTGTGATCATAAAAATGAATCGAGGTTGTTAATGATGCGGCATATTTATGGGCAAAAACAGCTTCAGCCTTGTGCTCAAAAATAAGTTCGATAAAGCGCTTGTACTGCGCAGGAACGAGGAGAAAATAGACGGGAGAAGCCCATAATACGCCATCTGATGCTGCTACTGCATCAAAGATTTCCTGTAGGGCCTGCGAGTCTTTCTCAAGCCTTTTGATGCGTTGTGCAACATTAAAAATAGTGATAGTGTGTTCAGGGAAACAATTCTGTATGTGTTGGACATACTGCATGGTCACACTGATAGTACCTTTAGGACTTCCGTTCAGAACGATAATGTTCATAATCACCCCTCCATATACCTTTTGATGATGGGAGATTTCCGGCAGACTATATGGAACAGCTCTCCACCAACGTTTAGACATAGATACAACAATAATATTTCTCGACAGTTTTCAGAAATGCATCGTTGACTGATTATGTTCATAGTATCGATCTTTATGAAATAAAATACATTGCTACAAAGAGCTAAAGATAACAAACCGACAGGCATACAGCCGCAATATATCAAAAGGACTAGATGGAAGTAATGGTAAAAAGAATGGTAACCATTACGGATACCAATGCTTGAGCATAGCTTGATACTGTCTTTGAGTTGCTTCAAAAGAGGTTGTATTGAGCAAAGTATCGCTGACGAACGACCGAGTCAGGTTGTGTATCACCTCGTGTAATGTCTGTGGATCGCCGCTGCCTAACATACTCTGCAATGGGCCAAAGCGTGGTTGTATCCACAAAGCTATGTCGGTAAAGCTCACATGACCACTCTCCAGCACCTGAAACCAATGTGTCGATGTTCCATTCTTCTGAGTATGCTGCACCACATCGTTCACTTCGTCGATATAAAGTTGGGCCACCTGAGCCGAAGGGGAATCGTCTGGTTCCGTCTCATCAAGACTCAGCAGAGTGTGCTGGCTCAGATGAAGATAGGGCACCTGGACGCCTATATCACGTGCTGAACCAAATGGGTTACCATCAAGATTGACCATGACACGGCAACGCTGGTGTACTGCACAGTATTCCGTCATAACACCTCCACCAAGCGAGTACCCAATTGCACCAAGCGCACTCGTGTCTAATCGTCCTTTGAAAAGATTATCTGCTTTGTTGAGGAAATCCAGATAGGCAACGGTTGCAGCTACCTCACGTACTCGATCTGGGAATACAGCCTGTGCGAGAGCTTCAAGCGTGGCCTCTGGAGCTTCTGCCAACGCCGCCATGTTGACATCATACTCATCAATTGGCTTCGGATGATCGACTGAAATGACCACAAACCCATGGCTGGCCAGATCCGAGAGCAAAAAAGTATTGTCTTCAGCAAAAGTGCCCGCCCCGTGTGAATAGATAATGACAGGATATTGTGCAGAAGCATCACTCAACTCAGGGCTTTGGAACGTCGGTGTCTCTCGTCCACGTACATGGCTAAAAAGCACTTGAGGTATCCCCAGAATACTACGATCCAGATTGGCAATATATGGTTGAGAAGCTGTTTGTTCAACTGACATCGCAGGATACCAAATCTTCAGATCGATATCAGCCCAATCAGTACTGGAAACACGTTGATCTACGACACCAACCGCATAATCGCCGGTTGGCTCGGGCATCTGGAAGTCAGGAAACGTATAGGTAAGCAACAGCGATACTCCCACCACTATAACCGTTGCACTAAGATTGATGGCAGTTCGGGAGAGCAACACAGGATTGGTGAATAGTGCAATGACATATATGGTAACCAACAGGTAAACGGGAGCAAGCTGCCATCTTAAGCCTTCCCAGAACACCAACCCCGCAAGCAACCCAAGAGGAAGCAACACCCACCTTGGGCTGATTTGCCCAAACGTGAAGAGTGATAAGATGAACGGTATAAAGAGTAAAATGATATATTTTATAAACATACATGCCCTCAGCTATCTAGCATTTCTGACAAACAAGAATGACTTTTGTATCACGCCACGCAGTGTATAGGGAGACCTACTTAAAATGGAAGAGCAAAACTCAACTAGCCCCCTAGTCATCAACAATCCTGATGCCGCAGCATTTTTACTCAGTGCCAAAACACAACAGTTTCTGATACCCTTTATGGGTCAGGAACGCAGCGTATCAGACGCCGCAGGAGAACTTGGCATCAGTATGAGTGCACTGCTCTATCGGGTCCATCAGCTACTCGACTATGGTCTGCTCAAAGTTGTTCGTGAAGAGCCACGAGGGGGGCGGGCGATCAAAATCTATACAAGCACTGCAACAAGTTTCTTTGTCCCATTTCGTGTGGCGCAGGTCGACACCATTGATGATTATCTGAGCAGCGCCAAGCTCTACCACGAAAAACTCTTTACAACTAATGTGGTCGAAGTACTCCAAAAATTGGAGGATGACTGGGGGATGAATGTATTTGTTGATGAGCAAGGGAATGTTGGAACAATGGGGGCATTACATCCGGGCACCGTTCTGCAACCAGACGAAGTTGATGTTGTGATACTGGATTTTTATTGTCCACTATATCTCAATGAGGATGAAGCACGAGCATTCCAGCAGGAAATTGCTCAGACCGTTGAGAAATATGCCCACAAGCGTAAAGGGCAACAATATTTATGCCACATCGGGATGGTACCAGTAATGAAGGAGCCGTTTTAGAGGAAAAATTGGCGTAGAAAAAACAAGAGGAACGTGTATCATACATCAAAATCATCAAGCGGCTCATCGAAATCGGGAGCCATAGCGATCAATCCTTGGGCACTACCAACACGACGCGGGAAACGCCCCTAAGCAACCGGAACCAGTCGCACTGATTGCTCACCATTCTTGATAATGAAAACGACTTCACCTCGCATTGCTGCGTCAATCAGATCTGCAAGCTGTGTGGTTGCTTCATCAAGATGTACCTGTTGCATATGTATCCTATCACAATGATGTTTTCCCCTCAATATAGCATATAACAAACACCATCAGAGGAGTACTGAAATCACGCATACAAACACTATAATACCTACCACATTTCACACTTGCTATAGAATTATACTTGAAACAATTAAGAAACATAAATATAATACTGTATACAAATTTATAAAAATGGCGATTGAAGCCAATGTATAAGAACTGCCAGGAGACCCGATATGAC
>JBCDFA010000485.1:0-4507 GCA_039178835.1 Chloroflexota bacterium | reverse complement strand
GCTATGTATCTTTCGACTCGCCACAGAGTACTGAAACACTGTTTAGGTGGCTTGGCACGGCGCTTTCCCGAATGGCTATGTATCTTTCGACTCGCCACAGAGTACTGAAACAGTAGATGCTACTTTCTTCTCCAATCCTTGGAGGCTATGTATCTTTCGACTCGCCACAGAGTACTGAAACTTCAAAAGGCTCAAGGCGTCGCACGCTCAGGTCGGGGCTATGTATCTTTCGACTCGCTCCAGAGTACCCAAGCGAATCACAAACCAGGTCGGCACGGCTGACCTGGTTTCTTTATTTTGGAATGAGTAATGGCTCATGGCTTAAGAGCCAGCAATGACAGTTTTGCCATTCACAAGAAGACACTATTCCAGCACTCCTACGGCATGTGGATAACCTCTTGGCTCGTTGACAAGAGCGAGCGGATTGTCATTACCTCGGATGCTGCAACAGATGCGCGGGAAGCCGGTTGGTACTGCCAAATGCTTCCATGATCGTCATCACGTCCCATACAGGATGGCAGTTCTGATCATTGCCATCCTCGGTGCTATTAGCCATACTGGTATGTAGTTTTGTTATCTCTTTGACCATGATAAGGAGCATAGTAGTATGGCTGCACAACGTGTACGTGAACTGATACCCCCACGCGATGCGGTCGGGTATCTGGCAATGCAGTGGAGTACAGGTGGTTGGGCGTATGGGAGTGGTGCATTGATCAATGCCCAGTATATCCTGACATGCTCACACAATCTGATCGATCCAGTCACGGACCCTGCCCCAATTGGACATGCCCAACAGGTATTATTTTATCCAGGATACAATCAGCAACGTCCAGCATCTCCACCACCCAACGGACTGCCGGTTAGGGTCGGATTCTTCTCGAATAGGTTCTACAATGGAGAGGATGCTTGGGATGTGGGAGTCTGTCGTCTTGCGGCACCCCTCGCGGCACCACCACCAGCATTTTTCGTACCAACGGTGACTGGAGAAGACATTATCGGTCAAAATGTGACACTCACAGGCTATCCTGGACCACACCAAGGTGAGATGTGGGAAGATGTCGATCAGGTTGCAGGAGTCCATCTTGGCACCAACACGATGATCTACACCAATGATACCTGGGGAGGCAATAGTGGCTCACCAACCTGGACATACAATGCTATCGCTGACATCGTGTGTCAGCATGCTATTCATGTGTCTCGAGGAGCCCAGGAACTGCGTCGTGGGGTTCTGATAACACAAGACATCTACAACTGGATTCAGGCAGCACTCCAAGCTGCACCACCTCATGGACCAGGCTTTCATAGGGTGGGCCTTGCCTGATAATTCCGTAAATATAAAGTGACACTATCAGTGAACATACGAGCCGTACCACACATAGCAGAGAATCGAAAACCAGGTCAGCCGTGCCGACCTGGTTTCTTTGTGTTGTAACGAGCGGAATATTTGCTGTGATAGGGAACGTGCTCGTTCGCGGACAGCGACCTGTCCATATGGGTACGGACACCCTTGGTATCAAGGTGAACCGCACCACACAACCAGGTAACCACATGGCTTACCTGGTTGATCGTTTGTTAGTGAGAACTACTGTGTGTATCTGTGGTCCTTAGGCATTGTGGGCGATGGCACGCCACGTTCGTTGGGCATCGTACAGGTCTTGGAGGGTCACATACCCATCTGGACTGAGTTTCATGGTGCTGTGGCCAGCTTCATCACACCATTCAATTTTCCCTTGCTTGGTGAGGACATCCAGATAACGGATGAGTTTCTTGTTGGACATTGGTAACGTCTTCGCGAGACATGCAAAGGCAACGCTTTCGCGGTGCTGATTGGTCGTCATCACATGAATCATGTCTAACACGTCCAGGATATGGATTGCTACAAGTGCCATATGGTGGCCCTTTCGTTTCGAGCCCACTCCCATCAGCTCATTGGCACAATCGTGTGTCACCATGAAGCGTATCATTGTTATGTTTGGAAAAGATCGACAAGAACCTGTCAACTTGATTGCGACATAGGCGCGAAATGTGTTCGAAACAAGAGAGAGGTACGACCTCCTTTACGAGCACGTGCTGGCTGGTGACAATATCGCCTCATTCACTCCATGGAGGCATGGGGCCTAGAGCCCCGCTGCGTGAAAAACCTAGGGGTCTGAGGGTTGTGTAGGGGAGTTGTGCGTGCAAAAATGGTCCAAAAAGGGAGCTAGCTACGTGACGGGCACTATTCGTGATACCATAGCGTTGTTCACCGATCTGCTCCAACAAACCTGCTGCTACCAGCACTTCACAATCAGCTAGGGCATGAAACGTGTGCTGGACGCGGCCTGCCAGCCAGGAATGGGTCGCGCCACGCGCAAAAGCGATAGACTCTTGGTCACCGCGTTGGTGTGGCTGGGTATCCAGATACAGCAACGCATCCAGCAGGGTCCATTGCGCTGATGTCATATAATATTGCGCCATATCAAACATACTCCATACCACACAAAACCGCGCCGTTGCATAAAACGACGCGGTATCCAGTAATGTGCAGAGTGTAACACAGGGTGTCAAACCATGCGGTAAACGACGTAGCATGCGATTGATAGCTCCCGAACTGGTGGGCCACGTGGCTATCGTGATGAGCAGCACACAGCAATCAGGTGAGTTGTCGACGCAATACGTCGATATGCCATGGTTTGCTTCAGACATGATCTACAGCAGGCACATCACTATGCATGCAGCACTCGCGAGCGCATCAGGGCACATACGACATCCTCTAAGACCCGAAAGGGTAGCACGCCGACTTCGTCACCCAGCAGGTGACATGCCTGGTGCCACACCTCGTCATTGCGAACCAGCTCTAAGAACTCATGGCCCTGCCAGGTAAGATTCCCCATGACCGTGCCACGTGCACTACTCGCTTGCAGCACCAACCCAGCTTCTCCTAATAGCTGGGCATGATAGCGGATCTCGTCACGGGTATAGTCCGATAGTTCCACTGGCAGAAAACTGGTTGAGACAGGTCGGGTTTCGGCAACCAACAGTAGTGTGCGAATCAAATTCATGTCCCGTTTCATGCACCCTCCCAGAGCAGACAAAAACCGCGTTGCGATGGGCAACAACGCGGTTTGCGGTAATGGTGCAGCGATTGTACCATACCTTGTCAAACCTTCTCGATGCGTGTTTCACGATATATGGATGCGGCTCAATGTGCCGGTTATGCAATAAAGCGATGGATCGTACTGACTCAATGGGAACTACCGGAAGGCAACCTGTGCCTGGCGGTCTTGCCAGCGACGGTTGATGCCGATGGTGCGCTCGAGCTATGGTACGCAGTCAAAACGGAAACCAAGGTACGTAAGCTACTGCGGCTCCGAGGTGCGCCGCCGATCCCCTCTCCCACACCAGCGCCGACCCCGACCCCGCGACCAGCGACCCAGTGGGCGTAGCTCAGGAATATCGATCTATTCAGGGTGACTATGAAATCAAACGGCGAACAGCATCCACGATCCAGCCACTGAGCAGCCACTTGAGGAACGGCCAGAAGCTGGCGAGCACCTGCCACTAGCGTTAGCTAGCGCCGTCTCGCTCTCTCAGTACTGTTCTGTAGAGTCTCATACGAAGAAACCAGATCGGTGTAGGCCCGACCTGGTTGGTGATTTTCTCAATCAAGATAGTTGTCGTGAATATACTATGCAATGATGCTCCACAACGGATGTCATCTGGTTGCCAGCTTACAGTCCAGGATAGCAATAAACTGGACCACTGCGACCAATACCAGAAATAGTGATACATCCTTGCGGGCTAACACGAAAAGTATAAAAACGGTTGGTGTTTTGACCATCCCATAACACAAAGTTACTATTATTATTCATAGCATGTCGGGGAATAAACTCAGCTCTCATGGGTCCAAAGTAGTCAAAAGCAACGTTGGTAGCACACTGGGATATCGCATAGGTGCCAAACTTAACACCAATAGGAGAACTTGTATTCGTACAGTCTGCTACCGTAACCTGACGGCTCATTCCTGGAGGGACAAATGTTCGGTGGAATGGATTATCGTCAAACCAGACGAGGTTGCCATCGAAACAAACACTTTGAAAGAACTGGACGGAATAGGCTAGTTCGGCAGAAGGCTCACCCTCCCTTATGCGCTTGTCAAACTGCACGGTAGTATTATTAGGATAAACACTGCTCATAATCAGTACAAGTGAGCGTATCCTGTGCGCCCGTTGGATTATCGCTATGAATACAATCATGTCGTGCCATCAGACGAGCGCACTCACTATCTCGTTTGTACCCGTCAGTACCTCCCATACTCCCATCGTGACATTGAACAGTTTGAGCCGCCTGAACAGATGTAGGTGGCACCACAAGGCTACTACAGATGATGGTGATAAGACCAACGAGGACAATCCATTTCCGTATGGGCGAACGGGTTGGTGATATACGACTCATAGATGTTTCTCCCTTAGAAAACTAAAAGGCTCATAGGAATTGGAATGGATAACTAAGTCCATTCCTACATCGT
>JBCDFA010000484.1:0-4511 GCA_039178835.1 Chloroflexota bacterium | reverse complement strand
CAGATAGGTGGCCTGTACATAGTTATCGAAGGAACTGGATCGCACAAAGGAGGATGGCCAACGGAAACACTCATTCGTGCGCGTCAATGGGAAGTTATCAACTATTGGTTGGAGCATAAACACGGTGCTGATTTTATCATCCTGGATCGCGGTCTGATCGACAATCACGACGATCACCCCTACACCGTTGATGCGCAGATGCCGTTGACCCCAATGTTTGGTGAAGTTATCCAGCAGATTCGTACACAAACAGCTCTCCCTATATGGTGGGGTGAATGGTACACAGACGGGGAAGATCAAGTTGCGGCAACGATAGCAGCATCTGTGTTGTGTCATATGCTCGTAAATGGCTCATCTATGGCGCTTCTATGGAACCCAATGGAAGTTGGCGAGCAGGGCACGCCTTGTTCGCAGACATCCACGATATCAATGGTGGTGAACCAATGGATTTCTATAAGTCGTTTCGCTTCATAACTAGACACTTTGGGCCTGGCACAGAATTGTATGCGACTACATCATCATCACCGGATGTCGAAGTCCTCGCTTCCCTTGATAAAACCATCATCATCAACAAACGCAATAGTGCCGTTGCAGTGCAGGTGAACGGATTAATCATCGAGATACCAGCCTATAATGTACGGATGATCGATACACCATAACAGCAGCATATCGACACGGAAAAGCACCCACAAAGGATGGGTGCTTCTTGTCGGACTGGCAATCAATGGTCTAAACAGACTAACGCAACTCACGCTTAAGGATTTTGCCCGTTGCAGTTTTCGGGAGCGATTCCATAACAGCAACCTGCCGTGGGTATTTGTACGCAGCAAGTTTTTCTTTACAATAGGCGATAATATCTTCTTCAGTCGCGGTCTGGTCCGGTTTGAACGCCACCACAGCCTTGACTTCTTCACCAAGCGCCGGGTCTTCCACACCAACAACCGCCGCTTCTGCGATGGCTGGGTGACCATACAGAACTTCTTCAATCTCACGTGGATACACATTAAAGCCGCCACGAAGAATCATATCCTTCACACGATCTTTGATAAAGAAGAACCCATCTTCATCTCTGTACGCCACATCACCGGTATAAAACCAGCCATCCCTAATTGACTCGGCTGTCGCTTCAGGGCGCTTATAGTACCCCTTCATGACATTGTGACCGCGAATAACAATTTCCCCCAGTTCACCATCTGGGACATCCTTGCCATCAGCATCCACACAGCGTATTTCGATACCCCAGATAGGCGTGCCGATAGAACCAGGTTTTGGCTCACGATCCAGGTGATTAAACGAAGCAACTGGCGACGTTTCCGACAGCCCGTAGCCTTCGAGAATAGTGACATTGTACTTTTTATTAAAGGTGTGCATCACTTCGACAGGCATCGCTGAACCACCCGAACAGCATGATCGCAGCGCGGAGAGATCATATTTATCAGCACCAGGGAAGTTCAACAGATAAAAATACATGGTAGGGACACCAGCAAAGTATGATACCTTGTCACGTTGTAACACCTCCAGTACCTTTTCTGGCTCAAAGCGCGGGACCAGTGTCATCGTCCCACCTGCATACAGAAGCGCATTCATCACACAGGACTGGCCAAAGGAATGGAACAGTGGTAGCACAGCCAAACCAATCTCTTCAGGTCTAGTTTGTAACACCTTATCAGCTCCCACCATCGCATTGAAAAACATGTTGAGATGTGAGAGTTCAGCTCCCTTGGGTCGACCCGTAGTACCACTCGTATACAGAATGACAGCAGTATCATCAGGCATGGTCTGGACAGTATCAAAGACAGGGGGATTATCGGCCAGGAAAGCATTAAGTGCAATAGCTCCATCAGGAAGTTGATTCGTGCTGGTTGGAGCCTGAGCAACGATCATGTTACGACAACTCTCCACTGCCTGAAAACCAGGGGCAGCCTCTTCTAAAAAGCCTTCCCATGTGATAAGTGCAACAGAATCACTATCTTTAAGATGGTATTCAATCTCGTGCTGTTTGAACAACACATTGAGCGGAACAACGGTCGCGCCTGCCTTGAGAATACCGTAGTAGCACATGACAAAATGTGGGGTATTGGGCAAGAGTATTGAGACTTTATCACCAGGACGCACACCAAGTTCTTTTAAACCGTGAGCAATTTTGTTTGCAACACCATTGAGTTCAGCATAACGAAGTTTCATTTCATCAAAGATCACAGCTACTTTACCAGGATCACGACGACTACTCAATTCCAGCAACATTGCAAGGTTCAACATCGAACAACTCCTTTCATACTTTTTGCTATGACAACCACATGACACTTTTTCGTGCGACCACATAGCCGTTTAATTTTTGGATCATATACAGGGGTAATTTGATTATACGAAATCGCGTAGGGGCTGTCAACGCTTTTGTCAGATGGTCTTATCTCTCCATAATACTACACAACCACGAATCATTATGTTTTCTAACAATCTGCTCACAAAAATACTTACCAGATACTCATTTTTTATGCTTCTGAAGGACCTAAATCGACGCTTCCACAAAGCATTGCAAGGCAATTATTTCCCTTTACAAAGGGTTATTTCACTGTTTTCTGATCAACGCATCACCTGAGTATCAGGTTTCTATCACTCTCATACGGGCTTATGTGGTACATAATAGAAGCAAGGTAAAAAGGATGTGAGGAACGCAACGGTAGCGGACGACTTGGTTAACAAACGATTTGAGCGGACGTTGCAAGTAATGCTGACAGAGTGTTATGTCAGCGGAGGACATTCTAGCCGTGGAGAACAGATCGCACAATCTTTTTCGTCCAGATACTATGTCTTGTATCAGTAGCAATCGTGCCATGACGCGCGATGTGTCTCCAAGATTGAGGACTACACAAACAACCATGAACACAAACAATCAACTTATTCAATCAGAACAGGTGGAAGTGGCAGAAAGCGAAGACCCCAGCTGTAGTAACGAATCACCCATCCCTCGTACACAGATCTCCAACATGTATAGGTATATAGTCACCATGTTTGAGTGACAGCGCCAACACTCAGAATTGGAATCGTCCACGACCAATACGAATCGTATCGGAACATCACTGGATAGATGACAACAATGGCGTGTTCGGCATATCTCTCAATATGAAGACAAAGAACCTGTAATGAAGGAGGAATCCTCAATGACATCTATAAAACGATCTTTCCGTTGGTTTGCTATTCTTTTTTCGATTTTCCTTTTTGGAGCGCTGACCATTCCATTTGCGACACGTATGTCTCAAGCAAATGATCGAACGATGTCTCTTACACCCGGTGAGACATTGACCATCAACTGTGATACCGAACTTGATACGGATGTTCAGGGCAACCAGGTAAGCCTGAAGTGTGCGCCATTGCCAGAAGAACCTGCAGCAACAGGCTTTAACGGCGTAACAAGTGGGCAGTTGGTCAACGGCATCGTGAATGTCGAGGCCCTGACGGAAGGTGAGAATATTCAGCAGGTCAAGTTTACATTGCAAGGTCCCAAAGAGGTCGAACACAGCGAACACCATGCGCCCTTCTTCCTCTTTGGCGATAACAATGGGGACCCGAAAGGATGGGATACACGCGAGTATCCAGATGGTGAGTACAAACTCATTGCCCGAGCTATCAATGAGCAGGGTCAGGGTAAGTCGACCATTATCACTGTACGTGTTAATAATGGGACAGAGACCGCGCCTGCAGAACCTGTGACTGATGCTCCAGTTGAAGTCGCGGCAGAGGAAAGCACCGTTAACAATAATGGAAGAATCATGACCATCCCTGGCCTTATCGAAGCGGAGCATTATCGCAAAGGTGGTCAGAATACTGGTTATCTCGACAAATCACGCGGCAACCAGGGCGACTCGAACTATCGCAACGATGATGTCGATATTCGCAATTGTGATAGTAACGGCGACGGCAAGAAAGAAGAACGATGTGTCGGCTGGTGGGAAGGCGACGAATGGCTGGCCTATCAGGTTGATATTCAATCCAGTGGCAAATACGTCTTCCGCGTCCGTGGCGCCGCCGATCACAACAATGCTAAACTTCAACTTCGCATTGATGACGAGCGAGTCGGTGAGGTAAAACTACGAGACACAGGCAGTGCTTCGAAATTTGACACCTCAACCAGTGATCAGATTCAGCTTCCTGAAGGTCGTCATACCTTACGTATCAAGCAGGCTTCCGGTCATAGTTTCGATATCGACGCTATCAGAGTAGAGCGAGTTGGTAACGGCGGTAGCGATCCACAGCCCACCCAGACACCACCACGTGATGATAGTCGACTCGTCGACCTCCCGGGTACCTTTGAGGTCGAGAACTACCGTAATGGTGGACGGGATACCGGCTATTATGACAAGTCTCGTGGCAACAAAGGCGACTCCAACTACCGCAACGATGATGTCGACATTCGCAACTGTGGGGGCGACGAGTCGGGGCGCTGTGTCGGCTGGTGGGAAGGTGACGAATGGCTCGCCTACAACGTCGATATCCAGTCCAGTGGCAAGTAT
>JBCDFA010000483.1:0-4553 GCA_039178835.1 Chloroflexota bacterium | reverse complement strand
GTCATAGCGATACGACTCTCCTAGATAAGCCTGTTGGACGCCAATGTTGGCGGCAATTTCTCCGGCAGTGTCCTCGACAAGCACAGCCCCCTGATGCATCACAGTAATGCGATCAGACACGTTCACCTGCGGCGAGTAGCAACAGAACGATTGTGAGGAGTGCGATGCTGGTTGTACGTACGCGATACAGGCGAGTTTTTGACATTGATGCTCTCCTGTCGTACCATCACTAGCTAGTTAGTTTTTGTCGTCGCAAAATGCTCGATCAGTAATTGGACAAACACATCTGGTGCTTCGATATTAGGTGAGTGACCGATGTCCGGCAGTACCACATGTCGTGCACCAAGCGCTTCCGCAGCACGTACTGCCACTGCGCCGCCGGTCAGCAGGTCTTGTTCGCCACCGACGACCAGTTTGGGGACAGCAATCTCACGCACCTGATCACCCGGTTGCCAGTCCTGTAGTGTATTAAGTGTTTCTATGGTTGCGTCCATATCCTGCTCAAAGCCTTCTGTCACTAGGCGCTGCCAGAACGCGTCGTCAGGAACAGATGGGGCAACTGCCTTGAGTGCCTGTCTAAGGAGTTCACGGTCCGCTTTGAAGGCCCTGTGACCATCCGGCATGTTGTAGTCAGCCGGCATACCATCGACCCAAGACGGGCTCAGTGCGGTGAGGGAGCGAACATAGCCTGGATGATCAAGGGCAAACTGCATCGCAATCGCACTTCCAAGTGAGTGGCCTACGAGATGGAAGTGATCGAGTTTGAGTGCATCAGCAAAATCACGAAGATCACTGGCCAGCGTCTGGATGCTGTAGTCGCCCGCTGAGATGGTTGTTTGACCGCGCCCCCGCACGTCGTAGGCAATCCCACGGAGGTTGTCTGGCAGCCGTGCCAGCACCGGTTCCCACCAAGATGATGTGGACCAGTTACCGTGGATCAGCATGACCGGATCACCACTTCCCTGCTCGATATAGTAGATGTTGGCGTTGTCTGTCTTAACAAAAGGCATGGTTTTCCTCCGTAACGAATGATTGAATAATCGCAACGAGCTGTCTTGCGCCCTCTCCGTACAACATTGTGATATGATTGCCTGCTACATGCTCATAAAGGCCATGGCTTAGTACTGCAATTGTCTCTTGTGCCGCCTCAGCCGATAAAATAGGTGGAGCCCCTTGTGGTCCATAGTCTCCAGTGGCGTTGATCAACACAACCGGATGTGGTGTTCCGCATGGATGTTCGACACAGTGAAGTCGAATGTTATTCGTCTGGACAAAATGACCCATGTTATGCTCACTCTTGTGTGCCGTGGTGCTGGCGCAGTAATTGTTTGTCGATTTTTCCAGCAGCATTCTTCGGTAAAGTATCCACAAATACCACACTTTTGGGTGCCTTGTACGCGGCCATGCGTTCTCGACCAAATGCGATCAGTTCCTCCTCGTTGATGAGGCTATCAGATTTTCGCACTACAACTGCACGTCCTACTTCGCCCCAGCGTGCGTCCGGCACGCCAATCAGCGCAACTTCGGCCACAGCAGAATGGGATGCCAACACACTTTCGACCTCCGCGGGATAGATATTCTCACCGCCAGAGATAATCATGTCTTTGAGCCGACCCACTACGAAGTAGTATCCCTCTGCATCACAATAGGCAAGATCGCCGGTATGGAGCCACCCACCGACAATAGTCTGCGCGGTTTCTTCAGGACAATTCCAATATCCGGCACACACATGCGGCCCGCGAACAAGTAACTCACCCATCTGATCTGGTGGACAGCGGTTTCCCCGTTCATCAACGACTTTGACATCGACATGGAACAGCGGCACACCAACGGCGCCTGGTTTGCGTCGCACATCCGCTGGGGGTAGCCAGAATGTGTTAGGGCCGGCCTCGGTCAAGCCATAGCCGGTCTTGAATTCGACACCACACTCCCAAAAGCGCTCGAACACGGGTATCGGGCAGGGTGCGCCACCACTGATGATGAGCTTGAGTCGGGAAAAATCGGTCTCTGGCCAGCGCGGATGCTGCTGCATGGTGATAAACATCGTCGGCACGCCAAAATAGAGAGTTACCACACCACTTTCGACCAGATCGAACACCTGAACTGCGTCAAAAGAACGACAGATGATCGACGCGCCGCCGATATGGACGAGGGGTGCCGTGAACACATTCAGTCCGCCGGTGTGGAAGAGTGGTGAGTTGAGGACGGCAACATCGTCTGGTATGAGCCCCCAACTCATCACGGTGTTGATCGAGTTCCATAGGATGTTTCCGTGAGTCAGGATGGCTCCCTTGGAAAGGCCTGTCGTTCCGCCCGTGTAACAAATCACCCACGGGTCATCGTAGCCTAGTTCAATAGTTGGCAATACTGTAATACTGTATTCTGTACGCGTTTCGAAAGTTCTATCGTCAGGCTCAGACAGCGCTGTGGTATCAAGCGCAACGTAGTGTTGAATGCTCGCACCCTGCGCTCGGATTGCTTGCACCTGCTCGACCTGCTCAGGTCCATAGATCAGCACAGTCGGTGTGGCGTCAACAATCAGACCGTACAACTCATTTGGTGTCAGGCGATAGTTGAGAGTCTGTAGAATGGCCCCAAGCTTGCCGCACGCAAACCAGATGTCCAGATACTCGACGCAGTTCAGCGCGAGAATGGCCACGCGATCACCTTTGCGAACCCCCAGCGCAGAGAGAAAGGCGGCTGCTTGCGTGGCTGCATCATTCCACTCACGGTAAGTGATCGCCCGTCGGTTGTTGAGCATATCGATAAGCGCTATTTTGTCAGGAGTAAGTTGTGCGCGTCGTTGTAACCAATCGCCAATGTACATATGTCCCACCTATCGCTCCGTTGCTCCCCACCGCACGACGCTGGCTGCCCAGGCATATCCGATTCCTGCCGCTACCATGACCATCAGATCGCCGTCCTTCAAACGTCCTGTTTCTAGCCCCTTCTTGATCGACATTGCCTGATCCTGTTGGCCCATATGTCCAAACTCGTTGAGATAATAGTTTTGTTCCTCACGTAACCCCAACTCGCGCAGGACGAAATTGTGTGCGGAGCGTTTCATGTGTGGTAAGTTGACATAATTAATGTTTTGTCGTGTATGACCGCTCTGTGCCAAAGCCTGATCGATGGAGTTGAGAAACTGTCGCATCGACAACGCATCGAGCCGTTGCTTCATCGCATCGGGATCGGGCACATCAAGGTAGTTCCGGTGCGCGGCGAGTGCCTCCGGTGACAGCGGCTCGACGGTGCCACCAGCCGGAACAATCACGTCGAGTGAAAATGAGCCATCGACGATGATGCTGGACCCCAACACGTGGTTGCGCGGATAGTTCTTTTGCAGCAGCAGTGCGCCACCACCTGCACTTAGGTTGATCAGAAAGCGTGAGCGTGGATTCGTGTAATCGACCAGATCCCCGTTGCGATATCCACCGGTAATCAGTACTGTATTCACATCTGGTTCGGCCAGCATCAACGCACGGGCCATCTTGATGGCAGCCATTGTTGTCCCACACCGCATCTGCACATCAATCGCCCATGCCCGGTGTGCGCCAAGGTCGTGGGCCAGTTTGATGCCTGCTGTCCAGAGTGGGTACTCTTTCCACTCCTCGGTGGTGCAGAGCACAATATCGATGTCGTCGGATGCGATGTTGCTGTGCGCGAGGGCATCCTGCGCCGCCCAGAGCGCCATGGCGTTGGTGTGATCGTCTGGACCGGGGACCGGCTTACGGATAAGCCCAAATTTGGTGATGATGACTTCTTCAGGGATGTCGGTCTGGCTGGCGATCTCCGCAGCGGTGATATAGGTTTCTGGCGTGTATGTGCCCACGGCGGCGATGCCGATTGACTGTGCGTTCATCTGTGTCGCTTCTGTTTCGTTGATTGCCTCTGGAAATTCGTTGGTTCTCGAAGCATAGCAGGCGTAGGTCACAGGGGAGTTACAAATGGGTTACAGGGAGGTTTAGGGGTTAAGGGTTGCCATTCCCTCCCGTAGGTGCTTGGCTTGCCCGCGCACCGGGTTGACATTTGTCACGTAGCGGCGGTTTGTAACCGCCGTATGATGTCGTCAGGGTTAGATGGTTATGGGTTAACGTAGGTGCGTGGCTTGCCCGCGCACCGGGTTGACATTTGTCACGTAGCGGCGGTTTGCAACCGCCGTGTCATGTAGTTGACGCAGAGGAGTAGAGACGTAGATCAGCAAGGGTTCGAGTTATATAGTCGAGAGTAGTCTGATCATGGTGCTGTGTGAAGGGTCCGCCGTGGCCCCTCACCACCCCCGGCCCAGGTGCGGCGCCCTGGGAACCCGCAAGAAGTGTGGGTGGCATACGAGCTGAGAGGGGTGGATGCCTCGCGGTATTTATCGGAGAGGAGAATTACTGGATATGCACTTATGTGCTTTATAGATCTGTATGGCAGTGTGATTGATGAGGACCTGGGTGAACGACGGGCATGCCTTGCGGATAGTCTGGCTGTCCCACGTAGCCTGAGCCTGTCGAAGGCGGTGGGGTGTCTCGCGTACACAATCCGTAGCGGCGGTTTGCAACCGCCGT
>JBCDFA010000482.1:0-4558 GCA_039178835.1 Chloroflexota bacterium | reverse complement strand
TGTTACGCGACTATCATCCGAGAATGGAAAGCTTATGCTATAATAAATCAAACAACGGATGTCTATGCCCCGGCCATTTGTGGTCGGGGTATCGTTTATACCGAGGAGTAATAAGTTGTATGAAACCATGTATTGGCATTACCTGTGGAACATTCCGTGACAAGGACTGGTGTCCACCAAGCTATGGTCACCGACAAACATATGTTGATGCTGTCGTTGTGGCCGGTGGTGCACCGATCTTGCTGCCACTAACTGATGATGAAGAGTCTCTGCGTGTGATCTATGATCGCATTGATGGCTTGTTGTTGTCTGGTGGCGGTGATGTTGAGCCGCATCACTATGGCGAACAACCAATCCCTGAAATGGGTACGATAGACCCCTTGCGTGATAGAGTTGAGTTGATTATGAGTCGTTGGGCAATGGAGGATGGGAAGCCAGTCTTGGCGATCTGTCGAGGCATTCAGGTGCTGAATGTAGCCCTGGGTGGTTCGCTCTATCAGGATATTGGCGTGCAGCTCGAAACGGATATTTTGCACAACAACTCGTATCATGTGGAGGATTGGACGCATATGGTTCATGATCTGCGCCTGGAGCCAGATTCGCATCTGGCACATATACTGGGCAAAGATCCTTTTCCCATCAACTCTCTCCATCACCAATCGATCAAGGATGTGGCGCCAGGATTGCGGGCCACCGGCTGGTCGCCTGATGGTGTGATCGAGGCTATCGAGGGGACGAATGGCCAGTTTGTGGTGGGTGTGCAATGTCATCCTGAGGCGTTGCAGGGTAAGGCTGACCCGCGTTGGCAAAACCTGTTTGCCCAGTTTGTCCAACGGTGCCACTAACCCCTGCATTGCCGATACTAGCTACCAAAAGCGCAAGTGGCTGATCGTAACAGATTAACCACTTGCTTGCTCTCTGATTGCTTTTTCTTTACCCCTCAAACAAAACTGTCTCGCCGCTCAACAGTTGCTCGAGCGCTGGCGCTAACTCTTCGGTCGTGATGCCGCCCTCAAAGCGTGCGGCGATGGTACCATCTGCATCGATCAGGAAGAGCCACGGTTCAGAAGGCAAGTTCCAGGCTGCCATTGCATCGGAATATCCTGCACGGAGTTCCTGCGATGATGGAGTGCGCCCCATTTGCATGGCCTGTTGCATGAGCGCATCGACTTCATTAAAAGACTCACCAAAGGGATAGCGATAGACTTCTGAGTGAATAAAGTTCATCTGCTCGCCATACTCTTTTTGCAGATCTTCTACGACACTAAGACTTGGCGCACACGTAGCGGTGCGGCAGTAGGCTGGTGTCGCAAATAGCACGACCGTTGGCTGACCAGACTCGATGGCTTCATCAAGGCTGACTTGGTACATCGATTCGTCAATGACGCTCCCGGACGAAAGGTGCTCGAGTGTGGGAGCAGTGTCAACCGTGAGCGTTTCGACGGAAGTGGCCTCATCACCGATATTAGGGGTCCACGTGTCTTCCTGTACTTGCAGTTGGAGTCGCTTGGTGCTGGGATTGGCTTCATCAGGAAGCTGGGTTTCGACTTCGATCCCCCAGTTCCCTGGCTGATCAAAGGTGGGGTAGGTTACATAGTATCCGACAGGCATGCCCTGACCAAAATAGGTCGCTTCTAGTTCTTCTTTGACTTCAGGATTGTTGTCTTCCAGATAGAGGAAGCGCATCGTGACCTTGATATCTGGGTCGTTGACAGGCGTGTTGTCTTTAACGATACCCAGCGCGATCCGGTTTGGTCCGACAATAGCTTCAGAAAAGGCAAACACTGGCTCAACTGAACTCTGGGAACCACAACCAGCAATGAAGATAGCAACAACCAAAAGTAAAGTAGAGAGGCGTACCAATCGCGTGGTATTCATAATATATCCTTTCCTGGCCACCCAACGATGGCGGGAGTGTTGGTTTGGAAATTCTATGAGGTGCCATACTTATAACGTATATTCTAACAGCGCATGGGGCGTCAAAATTGATCGATTGGAGTATACCACGAGCCCTGCGACACAGCAACTCTTGACAAGTCTATCAAGCAAGGGTATACTTAGTGTGTATTTAACACTAATTGTCCTGAGGAACGCGAAATGACTGAAAATGCCCAGACCTACGACGCATCCAAATACGAACGCCCCTCCGTCACCGTGGATGTGGTTATCTTCACGTTGCAGACGAATGAACTCCATGTCTTGCTGGTCCAACGCAAGAACTGGCCCTACGAGGGGTGCTGGGCGATACCGGGTGGGTTTATCAACATGGACGAGACCCTCGAACAGGCAGCCCGCCGCGAATTAGAAGAAGAAACAGGTGTGCGCGATGTGTATCTGGAGCAGTTGTATACCTTTGGTTCACCCCAACGTGATCCACGCACTCGAGTGATTAGCGTTGCGTATATTGCGCTGGTCAGTGCCGATGTTCAGCAATTACGTGTTTCCGATGAGACCACTGATGTGCGCTGGTTCCCGGTCAGCCGTCTCCCTGGCCAGCTTGCCTTCGACCACGACAGTATTTTGGCGATTGCGCTGGAGCGCTTGCGTTCCAAAATGGAATACACAACACTGGCCTTTCAGCTTTTACCAGAAGTCTTTTCCATCCTCGAACTCAAGAGTATTTATGAACAGATTCTTGGGGAAGAACTGGATAAGGGGAATTTTTACCGCAAGATCAAAGATGCACGTGTCCTCGAAGATACGGGCCTGCGCCGCGAGGGTCGTGGTCGCCCGACGGTGCTCTACCGTTTTAGCCGCAACCGTGGCGAGGAGCAGTTTGTCTTTCGTTGGCGTGAGTCGCGTGTAGATGCAGCAGAGGAGAGCTAAGGTGACGATCTATTTCTACAGCATTCGTGAGGCATATGGTTGTTTCTCCAACTTCTCGCCCCACGGCATAGAACTCAAAGACAAGTGGTGGCCTACCACCGAACACTACTTTCAGGCGCAGAAATTTGTGGGCACTGAGCACGAAGAGCAGATTCGCCTGGCGAAAACGCCCAAACAAGCCGCCGAGATGGGGCGCGACCGGAGTCGTCCGCTGCGTGCCGATTGGGAGGAGGTCAAGGATGACGTGATGCGTGAGGCGGTGTTGCAGAAGCTCCTCACGCACAATGATATTCAACGCGCTTTGTTGGAGACGGGAGACGCAGAACTCGTCGAGCAGACAACCTACGACTACTATTGGGGATGTGGCACCAATGGCACCGGCAAGAATATGCTGGGGCAGATTCTGATGGAAGTGCGTACTGAGATTCGTGCACGTCTGGCTATGTTGGCAGAATGATTGGTCGATGGAGCATGAGTGAATTCTAGAAGAGACCATACCGGATGACGAAATACGAACAGCAGGGACATACTATTTATCACGGTGATGCGATAGCAATACTTCGGTCGATCATCGAGACGGCCTCGGTCGATCTGATCTTTGTCGACCCTCCCTACAATATCGGGAAGCAGTTCGCCGATTTCGAGGATCGCTGGCCTTCCGATGCTGTGTATGCGGAATGGGCGTATCAATGGATCGACGAGTGCATCCGCGTGTTGAAGCCGACGGGCACCATGTATGTGATGACCAGCACACAGGCCATGCCCTACCTTGATCTGTACATCCGCGAACGGCTGACCATCCTGAGCCGTATTGTCTGGTCGTATGATAGTTCTGGCCATCAGGCACGCAAATACTATGGCTCGATGTATGAACCGATCCTGCACTGTGTCAAAGATTCCAAAGCGTACACGTTTAATGTCGATGATATCCGTGTTGCAGCACGCACCGGAGCCGAACGAAACCTGATCGATTATCGTGGCAAAACGCCCCGGCGCTATAGCACCACCAAAGTCCCCGGAAATGTCTGGTATGTGCCACGGGTGCGGTATCGCATGGACGAGTACGAAGACCATCCTGCTCAGAAGCCACAGGCGTTGTTGGAGCGGATCATTCGAGCCAGTAGCCACACAGGCGACACCGTGCTGGACCCATTTGCGGGCACCTTTACGACGGCAGCTGTCGCGCAGTCGCTGGGGAGAAAGAGCATCAGCATCGAGTCACAGACTACCTACCTCAAAATCGGGCTACGGCGTGTGCTGGGCTACGAAATGCATCAGGGAGAACATCTAGCCAGACCGACGAAGAATACCCGCGTCAGGAATGGCCGAGGATTGAAGAAAGCAGCAACAGAAGACTTTTATCGTGTTATTGACGATGGAGAAAATTCCGTCCTGTAACGCATCAATTGACACGCTACACGTAATCAACAAGGAAAAATCCATGCAAATCTCGATTGCTATTGCTCAGACTCGACCTCGCAAAGGTGATTATGCTGCCAATCTGGGGCATATCGGGGCGATTTTTGACCAGCTCAACACGCTGGAACAATGCCCCGATGTACTGGTATTCCCTGAGACGATCCTGACCGGCTACTTTCTTGAGGGTGGCGTGCGCGAAGTGGCCCGTAGCACTGCCGATGTCGCAACCGATCTCCAGGCGGCCTATCTCCAGACGTGTGATACCGACGTGCCACCACTCGACGTAGTGGTGGGCTTCTATGAACGCTATCGT
>JBCDFA010000481.1:0-4561 GCA_039178835.1 Chloroflexota bacterium | reverse complement strand
CTGCCAGAGGGGCATTCCTGCGCGTTGTTTACGCTCTTGTTGAGGTGCTGGAAGCGGGTTGCCCTCGACTTCTGCGTCAAGCCGATTGAGCAGCCGATCCCGCAGGTCGGGTGTTGGAGTTGCCGATGGTGCTGCAAGCGGTAATGCCTGAACAACAGTTTTGTACGAATCAACGACAGAACGATATTCGGGGTGTGCGGCAAGCAATTGTTCCACTTGCTGTATCGTCTCTGGATCGGCTTCACCAAGTGCGTAAGCAGCTAACAATGCTGCGTGTTCGTCTGAAAGATTGGATGGCGTATTCATGGTCGTACTATTATCTCATGTGGGGCAGTCAAGAATGAAGTCTTGGACTACCGTATATTATTTTGTTTATCGTATCATCTTAGATCATTGTTACTTTTCATCGCCAGGGCCAGGAATGAGCTTTGATCGTAGTTTGTCCATTGCCAGCCGCAGACGTGTATTAATAGTGCCAAGCGGTGTGCTCAATTTGTCGGCAACTTCTTTACGGGAGAGGCCACCAAAGTAGAGCATCTCGACCGCCTCACGTTGATTGTGTGGCAAGGTATCGAGTGCATCGCGTATCTGGGATTGTGTGAGCACCACATCCATTGATTGGGCACTCGCAAGCATATCCTGAGGGGCATATTCCCAGGTTGTTTCGCGTTTACGATTTTGGTGGCGGCGACTCCGTAGTTCATCAATTGAGCGATTGTGCGTTATACGTAAGAGCCAGGTGAGGACGCTTGCACGCTGTGAATTGTAAGAAGCAGCATTACGCCAGCACCCCAGAAAAACGTCCTGTGTTATCTCTTCGGCCACACTACGATCACCAACCATTCGTAGCGCAACGCTCAACACATAGTTGCCGTATCGATCATAGAGGGCCGCAATCGCAACCGTCGGCTGTTCAGCAACCAATGCCATCAGCTCTTGGTCATCCATTGAATCTGTATTCAGACTACTGATTGTGTTGGTCTCGCTCACTGTTTTCCGCATATACCATTGTGTTTGAGATGATACCATGCTAGCACACACCGTAGATAATGCAATTTGTTTCGTTGAGTTCATCATAGTGGTACTCGTCATCTGATGTAGGATATTCAATTGTTCTGTAGATATATTCGGAGTGGTCGGGGAAAATGAATCTATGGTGCGCTTATTACCCTACGGTGAAAATACCTGCGCTCACTATCTGATACTGTCTGGCCATGTCGCCTGTACCAGCGTAGGAAGAAGCTGTCCAGCCGGGGCATTGATCATGTAGAGTGGATGGGTATCACGGTTGGGCACATCAAGGTTCGTCAGAACTACCACTGCGCCACCGTCCAACGCACGATAGGGCAGATGTGCAGCGGGCTCCACAGTTCCCGAGGTGCCAATCGATAGGAAGAGATCGCAGTCTCTGGTGGCCTGTGTGGCGGTATCAAAAGCCTCATCGGTTAATCGTTCGCCAAACCACACGACATCAGGGCGTAACAAGCTATCGCACCGAGGACAGCGTGGCGGCGGATCATCGGTCTCTTCCCACGTTTCGACAATCGTGCCATCCTCGTTGCATTTGGTACGACTGAGGTTGCCATGCAACTCAATGACGTGTGAGCTACCGGCTTTCTGATGAAGACTATCAATGTTTTGTGTTAGCAGAGTGAATTGTGGGACGTGTCGTTCTATGTCTACCAGGGCATAGTGAGCTGGGTTGGGCTCAGCCTCGGCAACGATCTGGCGCCGCCAGTCGAACCACTCCCACACCAGACGAGGATTCCGCTGAAATGCCTGGGGTGTGTCCAACTCTTCTGGACGATATTGTGCCCAGAGCCCTGTCATTGGGTCACGAAAGGTGGGCAGACCGCTCTCTGCTGAGATACCTGCGCCAGTCAGCACGGCAACGTGTTGGGCATTACGTAAGGCCTCGATCAGTTTGGGTGGAATGGTCCATTGCTCACTCATGCAGACTCCTTTGATTCTCTGAGAACCTTGAGACATTTGATTCGGGCGGGCTCGTGGGCGATCAGCCAATTTCGTCACGCTGCTGATATTTTACGAGCAAAATAGGTAGTATCGCAAGAGGCTGTTCGACATGTTGCAGGGTACGGAGCGTTTTGGCAATGCACCAGTGAGCGATGAGTACATTCTTAACACGTTATACTGTTTGCCAGTGTTGTTGGAGCTTGATAAAAATGAGGTGAGCGCCAGTTCAAACTTTGGATCATTATCATATGTCAGCCAAAGTATGTCTAGTTTGTTTGCGCCGCAAAACTCTGCCATTGTGCCAGATAGTCAGCCTTGGCCTCGTCTGGCAAAAAGCTGGCGTGGAGGGCATTCAGGTTGAGTTGCCATAACTCTTCCCACGTGAACCCCTGTCGAGCGAGCAAGCAATACTCGTTGGTAAGATCGGTTGAGAACATGGGGGGATCGTCGGTGTTCACCGTCACATATACTCCTCGATCCACCAATGCTCGTATAGGATGTGTCTGATCAGTCGGGACTACTTTCAAACAGTAGTTGCTCGATGGGGAGACCTCCAGTGGTGTCTGGGTCTGACGCAGGTGATCGATCAGTTGTGGGTCTTCGAGGGCCCGAACACCATGGCCGATTCGTTCGGCCCGCAGGCTGTGCAGGGCGCCCCAGATACTCTGGGCCCCTTCCGTTTCTCCGGCGTGGGCGACGATGCGTAATCCCTGTTGACGTGCTTCGGCGAAGACATCCTCGAACAGTTCGGGAGGAAAGCCGACTTCTTTGCCTCCAACGCCGAGACCAATAAAAATGCCTTTCGCCTGTCCTTGCAGCACAAAGTCGAGCACACGATACCGCGAATCGGGGAGTTCACGGGTAAAGTCAGGGATGAAACGGACCTGTGTACCGTACTGTTTTTCACCGCGTTGGGCTCCTTCGATCAGGGCGTCAATAAGTTCATCAGTCGGCAGTTTGTCTAACATAAAGGTCGCGCTCAGAAATGCCTCACAGTATCTGACGTTGTGTGTGGCCTGTTGTTGCAAAAACTGCTCAGTCATAAAGGCAAAGTCTTCTGGGGTTCTCATACAATCGGCGGCCAGCATATAGATCTCAACAAAATGATTGAAGTCACGAAACGCATACATCGACTCCCATTCCGCAAGAGTTGTTGCGGGAAGCGCTACCTTGTTGCGTGCCGCCAGTTCCCAGATGGTAGCAGCATCAGTAGCACCTTCGAGGTGTACATGCAGTTCGATTTTGGGCATGGCGTAAAGGCGGCTGGCTAGCTCATCCGAAATGGTGGTGTTGGTGTAGATCGACTGCATACTATTGCTCCTGATGTATTCAAACGCTATCTACTATTTGTGGCAAACAGGCAACCGGGCCTGTTGTTGTGCTTATATCTCTGCTGAGTCGTTGGGTGAGGTTTGTTTCTCGTGGTAGGCTGTGAGTGAAAGAGTCGTCATCGTATTCTGAACGCCTTCAACCGTATAAATACTGTCGATGAACTCTTTGAGTGCTGACGAAGATGTCACGCGGACCTGTAGCAAGAAGCACCACTCTCCGGTCACACCGTGACACACATCAACGATGGCATCCTTTGTGCCAAGCTGTAGCAGAGCGGCGGCGGCATCGTCGGATTTGGCACGGCTACAGATCCAGATGAGCGCAGTCATTGGATACCCCATTGCAGTCCAATTGACCTGTGCATGGTATCCTCGAATCACGCCCTGTTGTTCCAGTCGTTTGACGCGTTCGTGGACGGTTGGTCGTGCTAGGTTCACAGCCTGAGCCAGTTGCTTATGTGAGAGGCGTCCATTCTGCGCCAGCAGACGCACGATTTTGCGATCTATATCATCCATATGATTGTTAGCTATAATTACGTTTCGTAGAAATGATAATGATTTGCCAACGAAAAGTCAATAGAAAACAATAAAAACCGACGAAGCGTCAGAATAATATTGTTTTCCTGAGGAGTAAGAGGAGTCTCTGTTGACGAAGTGTCGGGGAAGTGGTGAGGTGTGCGGTGCAATGAGAAATCAAGGCAGTTTCAGTCACACTGATTCTTGTGTTAATGGGAGCCAATGGTCGTTGATCTATGGATGTTCTAAAAAAGCAAGGGAAGCATTATGTGCTTCCCTTAACGTCTGCAAACTTAAACTTCTTCCAGGCGACGTTTGGCCACCCATGCTCCTGCTGCGGCTGTCGCTAGCCCTGCCCCAGTCCATAGCATCTTTTTTCGCCGCTGATCGCCGAGTACGACGCGGGCGGTGTTGTAGCCACTCGCCGCGAAGACCCCACCACCAGGATGTGTGCTTGCACCAGTCAGATAGAGTCCCCGTACGGGCGTGCGGTACGAGGCAAGCTCTGGTAATGGCCGGAAGAAAAACATCTGGTCAAGCGACATTTCTACATGCATGACATTGCCGTTTACCAAGGCCAGCCGTTGTTCGAGATCCAACGGGGTTTGAATGAAACGGTCGATGATGGCACCGCGCATGTTGGGGGCGTAGCGGTATAGCACTTCGAGGATGTTGTCGGCAACCTCCTCGCGGATATCACTCCACTGTGTGCCATTAGCCAGTGTGTACGGGAAGTACTG
>JBCDFA010000480.1:0-4569 GCA_039178835.1 Chloroflexota bacterium | reverse complement strand
TGGATAAAGCGCGGCTCCTGATGCACGTCTGGCACCGGGATAGGTTGGCCTTGTTCAGCAGCCCATCCGGTCATACCAACGCCCATAGGAACACGTATCTGCCCTACAAGTGATTTATTAAGACCAAAGGTAGCTCGTAATACTAGATCCTGTGTGTTGCGCTCAAACAGGTACACCGAACACGCCTCGACACCAATGACTCCGGCAACCGTTTCCACCACCATCTGCATTGAGGTATCGAGTTCAAGGGTTGAATTGGCAGCTGAGATCACCCGATGCAGGCCATCGAGTTCCGCCATTCTGCGGCGGAGATTACGCTCCCATTCACGCGTGCGCTGCTCTTCACGCACTGCACCATAGGACATCAGCAACTCAGAGATAGCCACACCCGGTTCGATATTCGATTGATGTGCCAACACTAAACCTAATTCTGTCAGCACCTCGGCATCACCACCCTGACGATACCAGATCGCCCCAAGATTGCGGAGATGAGTACGTCGCTGTTCTATTGGTTGCGACTGCAACACTTGGTCAATAACCGCACCAAACTCAGGGGAAGAAGCCCGTAATTCTTCTACCAACATCCTTAAAATATCCGACTGTATGGTAAACATGCCTTTTACATCAATCCGTTCTGCTAACCAGCGCTGGGTGGTGCGCATATGCGACTTCACATCATCGTGCGTAATCTTTTTATTCACAGGGTGCTTCATTCATTGTACGCAATCAAACGACATATAGGATGTCGAGATACTATTATACCAAATGCTCACACCTTTTTACTCTAGAAACATGTGCATAGGTCTCCATTATTCATCAACTGGAATCCACATCACGGCATCAGCCCACACGCTACGTTCCTGTTCTTCAACAATATTGCTGAGTGACACAAGTGATATATCTTCCAGCGTAAAATCATACGTTCCCAGATCGATCCAATCGTTTGCATAGACCTCGATATCCGCAATGATTTCTGCTTCACCACCACTGTACTGCACCCGATACCGCACCTGCTTGGCATCATCCAAGCCATTGTAAAAATAGGGAACATACGCTAAGACACGATAGCGCCCTGCTGATGGCAAATCGGGACGATACACTGCCACAACTGGCTCGGTGAGTTGACGCAGTGACCACGGACGACTCTGGGAGACGCCACGGATAGAGGAGATAAACAAGGCATCACCGCCATACCCAAGCGGCGAGGGTTCCCAGGTATCGCCATTGGTCGAGAAACCCTCTGATTCCGTATCCACAACGACAGCATTAGCTGGAGGTGGTCCACATGGCGACGGACGATCCATCCACAACCAGCGGCTTTCGGTACCAAAGAGATGTTCTGGCCATGGATCGGCGATATTCTCGTTACACCAACCATACGGGCTGGTCGGAACACCCAGGTAGTGCACACCAAGATGCAAATGAGGGCCAAATGAACAGCCAGTATTGCCAATTACACCTATTGCCTGTCCCTGTTCGACTTGGTCACCGATACTCACCGAAACGGAGTCCATGTGCCAATAGAGTGTACGATACCCATTTTGATGATCAACAACAATGGCACCTGTCTCACAATTGTCATCGGCATGCCCGGAAAACACCACCTCACCATCGGCAGCGGCAAGGGCCACATCGGGTGGTGCTAGCGCATAATCCCAACCATCGTGACCATCATAGTAGATAAACTCCTCATCACGCCCCCAGTAGGTCGAAATGCTACCGTTCCGGCCAAGCAACGGTGCATCGTGATCAAAGAATGATGTCACACGAGCCGTGTATTCGGTGGGGCGAACCAAAAATGGTTCTGCTGGTGCTGGCCAGTCATTCGGTGCAATCCGCGGATCACCAAAAAGCTCTGTGTAGGTCTCCAAGAATAGCTGCAACTGTTCATCCAGTTGTTCGGGTGTGGTAGTAGGGGCCAGAACCCGCGCAATAAGGTACTCGCTAAAATCCATGTCTGGTGGAGGATCTAGCTCAATCGGCTCAGGAGTTGCAGTTGGGGTCACCTGCACACCTGTATCTGCATCATCATCGTCATCAGTCGCCTCCTCTTCATCTGCCGGGTTCGCAAAGCGCAATGGACGAAAATCTGGATAATCCCGCTTGCTCGTATAGATCTGACCAACAGCCCAGCGCACCTGAGCCCGCAGACCGGCGTGGCGACCTTCGTTTCCCTTGTAGCCCATTGCCCAGTTAATCTGGTCGGACGATGTGTCTTCAGTAGACAGCAAACCACTCTGTACCTCAAGCAGCGTCAGGATTACTTTGGGATTCACACCATAATAAGAGGTTTGGCCAACAATGATCTCAGCAAAGGTGTGTTGACGATTGCGGACAGACAATCTGGTATTTTTGAGACGCCCAGGTTGTTCATCAAGAAAAGCCTGAATCTCAGGGACATAGTAGTTTGGCTCATAAACCAGACGCTGCGGGTGAAAGAATTCGGCAGTTGGGACCCCAATCGGCTCCTCGGCATTATCTGTGAGTGCTTCGTCAGCTTGTTGACCAGCTCCACCACGCGCCAATTCATCGGATTCTGCCGGGTCCGCTGGAGTCATCGATGGAGGCACAGGCGTTATGTCAATATCAGCAACCTCTTCGGGGCGTGGGGGCGCCACCAGGCGTTGCACAGATAGACCAAACAACAATAGTACAACTACTGCACCACTTACAAAGAAGAAGATCGTCCGTCGACGGCGCTCTACCTCACGACGACGGGCATAGTATCGTTGACGCGGCTCACGGTTCACAGTACAGCATTCCCTTCAGCAAAATCACCGTAGGAAGTATAGCGGACGAGCGACAGATCTGCAAGGGACAACCAACGAATATGACCGGTTTTGCACAGATCAGCACGACACATCCTCGTAAAGTCACCAAAACCTCGTTATAGTATGGAGAGATGTAGTTGACGAATAAGACAAGCCAGAATGCGATTTACCAGGGAGGCGCACACAGATGCATAGTGCTGATGGGCAGGAAGAATACATGGTTGAGGAGTCGGAGCGAACGGCGGAAACGACGACAACACAGACAAGTAATGATACCACTTCAAAGCCATTGAAAGCCTCGTCACTTGACAATGTGGAACGGCATCGGAGATATGCCTGGGACTACTTTCAGCTACACTCGTCACAACGGATTGCCACTTTTAATTTTTACATCACCCTCTCGACAGCGATTCTCGCGGGCATTGGTACGGCACTCCAGCGCAATTTTAATTTACCAGAGATGGCTATTGTTCTCGGGATTTTGTTGGCCTTGATCTCATTTATCTTTTGGAAAATCGACCGACGCAATAAGATGATGATTAAAGGCGTGGAAGAGGCACTCAAGGAGATCGAGGAGCATGTTATGCCACGGGGAGAAAACGAAATCCCCAAGATGAGCCTCTTCCATCGCGATGATGACGCTGTCAAAGAACTTCGCAAGCCTGTTCAGGTCTTTTTTTGGAATGGACACTTTAGCTATACCACTTGCTTCAACTGGTTGTTTTGGACATTTGGTATGATAGGAGCAGTTGGAGGCGTGTTAGGCATCATTCGTTTGTTTTGGTGAGCACACAAACTACATAACATACGGAGGTGCGGCTTGTAGCCGCACTCTGTTCTATGCTGCTGTGACTGTTGTTGGCGATGTACTGGTTTGCTCAAGTAGAGCGCAGAATTGTGGTTGGAGAGCATCAATCGCTTGAATCAAATCATCAAAGCAGTTGACAATAGCTACACGTTGCTGATGTGACTCCATAATTTTATCTCGGCAAATAGGACGGAAATAAAAGAGTTTTTGGAGAAGACTATGAGATTGTTCCTGAATGTGGCATAGTAGAGAAAGAAGAGCATAACGGTTGATAGAGATGTTGGTTGGAAGTTGATCAGTTTGTCGCAACAATTTACATACAGAAGTAGTTGCTTCATGTATTTGTTCTACTAATCTTGCTGCACGATCACAGTCAACAGGACGTATATCCGAGTAGTTTTCATCAAACCACTGATAAGAAGTGACTACATCAGACAATAATGCAGTGATTTTACCCACGCGATATTGTAATTGTTGAATCAGCAACTCGTCTCCTGATGGCAGGGTTGTTGCTCTAAACATGATCGAATACCTCATTCAAAATCCGTGCTATTATAACTTATAACAAAAAGAACATGCGTTCTTATAATATCATCATTACTGATGTTTGTCGAGTCTTGGAGTCACACCACCTTATGGCGTCTGAAGTAAAAGTTGTGCTTCATAAAGGCTTTTTTCGCAGCGACGACAATAATTTTGACACCTTTCAATCTTTGATTCCCCACACATATGCATAGCAAGATTAATTTTATCAATCGCATTGTCAATGTGATTTTCGATTTTTTCTAATGATTGGCTGTCGATAGATGCTTTTGTTCTGCTTCGATATATTTTTACAATCTCCTCGATGATATATTTCAAGTCAGGACGTAAGTCCTTCTCTACAAAACCCTTGAATGCATCACTCCAACGATGATCTCTGCGTGTTTCACTTATTGCTGTTTCCATATCTTTCAAAGCTTCCTGAAATATCTGGAATCTCTGTTCAAC
>JBCDFA010000479.1:0-4574 GCA_039178835.1 Chloroflexota bacterium | reverse complement strand
GCACCGCGATGGTCTAAATCATCGTTCGACTCGCTGAGAGTACTGAAACAAAGACACCTCATCACCTCTCTATGGTTTGTCCGATGGCTAAATCATCGTTCGACTCGCTGAGAGTACTGAAACCCAGACCCCGGACAATCTCCTCTCCACCCCCTTGCTAAACCATCGTTCGACTCGCCGAGCATACCTTGTAGACAAGCTTCCGGAAGCCGAGTGTAGACGTGATACTATGGCCTTGTACACCGTGCTTCCGGAAGCTCGAATATCAGTGCCTCGCCGAGCGTCTACTATGGAATCATCATCAGGCTTCCAGAAGTTCTTGACCTGCTTTGACTCGTTGAATTCATGAATCCCACGATGATCGGCAACACTGCCTTCAACAGCCTCAGACGATCTGATGTAGTGGGGCTTCCGGGAGAGTAAAGGCGTGTTGGAGGGTGTGGTTATCACATAGTAAGGCATCCTAGTCCAGAGTCAGGGCTGGAGCTTCCGGAAGCTGGTTTGCTTGACAAATACCCTCCTAACGATATAATAAACGGTATGTAGGTAGTAAATCCCAAATTGTTAACTCTTACTAAATTCTAGAAACCCCCATTATTTTTAATAAAATACTGAAAGTACCAAGTTTGTAGGACAGAATCCCGATCCATGTCACCTGCTCTTGTCCTACTTTACAAGCTCAGAAACACATAAATAGTTCTGGAAATAGTATTTGTATTAGGTTCCAAAGCCAGAATTCTAACATCAACTAGAATACCAGTGTTGTGACTTTCATATCAATGATTTAGCGATATTGCTTCATAGCTTGTTTCACAGAGGGAAACAAGACTACTTTTGGTGTGTTTTAACCATGTAAACCCATGTAAACCCATTTAGGGCTCTTGGTTCTGGTCGTATGCCTATCGATAGGTATTCGTTCGTAGAAGGATAGAATAAGGAAAAAGGAACATGAAAGTGAAACCATTTCTCTCCATGCTCGTGACCATGCTACTCATTGGTATCTTCTCTCTCACAGCCTGTAGTGTGACGCGAGAAGAAACTGGAACAGCAGCTGAAGAGCCAGCTACCGAAGAGGAAACAGGTGATGCAGCGGTCACTGAAGAGGAAGCAGATGAAGCCACGACCACTGAAGATGGAACAGACGAAGCCGCAACTACAGAAGAAGAAGAAGGTGTAGTAGCCAGCGATGAAGAGATTACGCTCAACGTCCTTGTTGGCCATTGGACTGTCGGTTCGGATGACTCACCGTTTGATGCGGCTAAGGCCGAGCTTGAGTCGCGCTACCCGAATGTGACCGTGACGTTCGATGTGCAACAAGGTGGTGATAATGTGAAATCGAAGTTCCTCAGTTCAGCTGCCGCTGGTGAGTCGCCCGATGTGTCGATGGTGGACTCGCTGGCTGTCGGGGAGTTGGTCGAAGCAGGGCTGCTATCAGATCTAACCGGCTATGTAGAAGCGTGGGATGAGTGGGAGGATATTCTGCCACAGTTCCGTGAAGCTGGCTCCTGGGAAGACACACCATATGGCGTGTTCATGAACACCGATATGCGTATGTTTGTCTGGAACAAACAAATCTTTGCTGACGCCGGTCTTGATCCTGAGACGCCACCGACAAGCTGGGATGAATTGCTTGAGGTGGCTGAAGCTGTAAACAACCCACCAAGTGTGTATGCGATGGTTTTCCCTGGTTCGAGTGCCGAGCAGTTGTCGATGCGATGGTACATCTTCTTGCGTGGGGCCGGTGGTGAGATACTCGACGACAATGGCTGTGTGGCGTTTAACAGCGATGCTGGAGTACAGGCTGCGACCCTCTACCAACAGTTCATCAATGATGGCTACACGCCAGTCGATGTGTTGAGTGCCTCGCCTGATGATAACGACAAGGCATTGGCTTCCGGGAGCTATGCGATGGGCGTCGTTGGTTCGTGGTTCTTCAATTTTGCGACGGAAGCCGGGATCGAAACGCCAGAAGCCTTCAACGAGACTTTTGGTGTTTCCTTTGTGCCCAGCCCTGATGGCACGATGAGTCCTTCGAGTGCAGGTGGCTGGACTGTTGCAGTCCCAACGGAGGCCAGCAATCCAGACCTTGCGTGGGAGTTTATCTCGATTGCGATGAATACGGAAAACCAGCGAGAGTGGGCGTTGGGTCGAGGTTATGTGCCGGTGCGTGAAAGCCTCTCCGGTGATGCGGGCTTTGTCGATGTGATCCCGTTCTACCCGACGTTGCAGGAGCAGCTTCCGGAAGCTCGTACCCGACCAGCGATCCCCGAGTACAGTCAGATTAGCACCGAGCTTCAGGATGCGTTGCAGTCGGTTATGCTGGGCGATGCGGAGCCACAGGAGGCGCTGGATACCGCAGCAGCAAATTCCAATGCGTTGTTAGAGGGGTGCGGTTCGTAAGCGCTTGTGTCTGGGCGGGCGGGGCCACAACCCCGCCTGAGAACGCCATCCCCTCGGGTGTACACCAACCTGTTTGGCTCATCCGCTGCGGGATTCTTCGAGGTCATAACGTTTGGATCAGCCAAACAGGTTGATCGTTACCGAGGGATTTATGATCCAACAAATCCTCTACAGTGAGCGTTGGCGCAGAGTTGTGTTTGCCTACGCTTTTCTTGCGCCCCTGTTGCTTATTTACCTGTTGTTGATGATATATCCGGTCGTGCGTGGTGTTGTGTGGAGTTTGCAGGACTTCAGTCTGGCCGATCTGGCTGGGAACCGCGCTATCGATTTTGTTGGTCTCAATAATTACGTTGAGTTGTTCCAGGATGCTACGTTCTGGACCAAGATTATCCCCAATACATTTATCTTTGTGGTCGGGTCGGTATCTATTCAGGTGGTCTTTGGCATTGCGCTGGCGATTGTCCTGAATCAGCCGTTTATTATTGGTCGGCGCATTATCCGTTCGCTCGTGTTGCTGCCCTGGGTGACAGCCAATGTTGTGGTGGCGTACTCCTGGGTGTTTATCTACGATAGCCGCGTTGGTCTGGCGAATCAGTTTCTGCTGCAAGTCGGTCTTGATCCGGTCTCGTGGCTGGCCGATAGAAATATTGTGATGCCAGCGATTATCCTGGCAAATGTGTGGCGAGGGACGGCCTTTGCCATGTTGATTCATACCTCTGGTTTGCAAAGTATTTCTGAGGACTTGTTCGAGGCGGCGGCTATTGATGGAGCCGACCGCTGGCAGATGATTCGGTACATTATGCTGCCATTGTTGCGACCGTTCACGCTTTTGAACCTGCTCTATGCGACGATGGCAACTCTGAACATCTTTGACCTCATCTACATTATGACCGGCGGTGGACCACTGAACAATAGCTCTGTGGCCAGTTTGTATATGTATGATATGTCTTTTGGCCAGAGTCGCTTTGGCTATGGCGCAGCTATTTCAATGGTGCTGTTGTTGATCAATGTGGTGTTGACGGTGGCGTATGTGCGCTGGTCTGGTAGTGATAGTCGCTAGGAAGGAGTGCAAATCCCTTGGCATTAAAAGCTTCGCTTCAATGGAAAATTGGCTCGTATGTCTTTATTTTGTTCTGGCTGGCCTTTTCGATTGTGCCGTTGTTCTGGCTGATTGGCGCTTCGGTCAAGTCTCCCGAGGAAACCAATACCTATCCGCCTACGATCATTCCGCACAGTTTTTCGCTAGAGAACTTTGGGGCGGTATTGCAGGATCGTGGTTTTGGTGGTGGTGATACCTTCCAGCCGTCGGTCGTCATTGCTGGGTTCCGTTTTACCGGGCCAGAGCTACCTCCTGGCATTCGGCCATTCTGGAACAGCATGCGCTTGGCAACGGTGACGACAGCGGCCAGTCTGCTTATCAGCACGATGGCAGGGTATGTGCTGGCTGTCTACCAGTTCCCCAATCGAGGGTTTCTGCGGGGGTTTGTCCTGCTGGCACAACAGATCCCGATTGTGCTATTGATTGTACCGCTCTTTCTGGTGATGGCGATTCTTGAGCTGGCGTTTACGTTTACCGGTCTGGCGCTGGCGTTGATCGTGCTGGTGACGCCTTTCAACACGTGGCTGATGATGGGCTATTTTGCGGTGATGCCCCGAGAATTGATCGACTCGGCCCGTATCGATGGTGCTGGCCAGTTTGTGACGTTCTGGCGTATTATGCTGCCGCTGGCTGCACCTGGCTTGGCGACTGCCGCTATTTTCTCGTTTACCAGAGCGTGGAATGAGTTTTTGCTCGTGCTGGCGTTGAGCCGGGGGCAGGAGAATCTGCCGTACACCGTGGGACTGTACAACTTTTTTGGGGAGTACGGTAGTGGCTCGTGGCATCTCATCGCGGCAGCGGCGATTATGGCGAGCCTGCCGGTGCTGATTATCTTCTCGGTGTTCCAGCGCTACTTTATCGCCGGGCTGACTGGTGGCGCGGTTAAGTCCTGAGGTGTTGTCTATGAGAGGCGGTTGCAAACCGCCTCTTGAATTGTAAGCACTTCAAGAGAGTAGCGGGGGGGGGTTGACGCCCCCACACGAGGTGGAAACAACGGTGACAATTAACAATGGGCCTGGGCGGGGTGAAAACCCGGTTAAAAAATTTTTTATTGTTATTGGCCTTTATAAATTTT
>JBCDFA010000478.1:0-4579 GCA_039178835.1 Chloroflexota bacterium | reverse complement strand
GCCCATCCGGGATGCTTTAATTGCTCAGTGTATCGTGTTACATAAATGAAGGTAAGAGACTACGAATTTCTTTCTTCATCTTGGTGCGGTGTAGGGTGTCGTTCATAGTATAGCCTCAGATGTCCTATTCTCAGTCCACATACTTGATGGTGAGCTGGTGACCGGCACTATGTTCTCGATCAAGGTCCAACTTTTGACTGAATGCTTTGTGGTGATGGGCGCTATGCAACCAGTCCAGTAAGCCCTGCAAGACACCCCACCAGACACGACATGATTCCGTATGTCCTACACAAAACGGACAATCATCGAGCAAGAGAGTCATCTGATCGGGTTCGTGTTCTATCATCCACGCCAGGTCGCTCTGTTGTTGAATATCATTGATACATGTTGTTATCCCCAGTATGGCCAGTTGTTGTGGCGATTTGCCACCTGAATGCCGTGTACGGCCTCCACCCCACTGATGGGGCCGCAACTGTGCGAGCATGTTTGGTGTGAAGAGATCGTGAAGATTGTTGCTATGATAGTAAATATTGATGGGTGGTTCACCTGACCACCATTGCATCCCAATACGTTCGCTCAGCAGTGACACTGTTTTAAGAGGAAATCCATGAATGAGACCGGTGTGAAAGAGTGATATGAGGGCATAATCAAGGAATGGCGGATCAGGAAGACCATAGGTCAACTGAGCCTTGAGTGGGGCAAGCCACTGATCCCGCGCAGTTTGGTCAGGGATCAGTACCCGTGCTGCATGTTGATGTAAAGCCTGGAAAGTACCATTACCCAGGAATGATTGGAAGGCACAGAGATAACCATCTACGAATATGTGTGGTAGAGTCTTGCCGTAATAACCAGTCATAAAATCTCCTTTGTCAGGTGTTCATTGCTAAAACCAGATGTTGTGCGATGATGCTCAATACGTGTTTCTGCCGCGTCCCTGGCTATGTTATCTCAGGCGAGGGCTCTTCTAACCGAGGTGGGTGTGCGAGATTACGAGGAACACCCATCCGCTCCTCGAAGAAATCCGCCATGGCATTTGTGTATTCACGTTCATCCATCAATTGCTGGAGTTGAGTTAAGTCACCCGCCCATAAAATCCCATACATATTGGTTGGCGAGTTTGGGGAGCCACCGTGTGTTATCCGTTTTAGCGACAGATCGACGAGTGCATAGCCGGCACGATGCTGAAGATTGTTCCCAGCAAAGGGCACCTCCTGTCCACTGGGGGTGGTGATCTGGGTGACACGGAACATACCGCCGGGAAAGATTTGTGTGTAGCTCTCTTCAATACACGCAACCCCATCAGCATTAAAGGTGACGTGGACACGTCCATCGGTGTGCCGACTCACCGCCCCATCGGGACACTCATAGTAGATTACAAGAAAGCCTTCATGTGCGCCAGGAATGGTATAGGATATTGGGGTTATACCAGCACATTGGGTCAACAATAGGATGAGGATGAAGCCTCCTGCGTACATACGTATATGCCTCATCATTGTGGTCATACTCCTGTTCCTGTTCTTCAGGTCATAGGCTTATTATAATGGATAGTAGAACGTAATGTTATATATCAGCGATCTCAGGATTAACAGACTGTCCAGGATTAATCAGATGTCGGACTGAGCACAAAGATCTGTCGCTGGCCTTGGTAGTCACCCCATCCCACGATTTGCCCAACCTCATTAATATCTGCTGCCACCCGCAAATGCCAATCGGTATCATCCACCAAGTCATTTAGATTAATCAAGGCATGATTACGCCACAATAAAGCGTGAGCGTGATCCATCAACCAGTTTTGATCTTCTGTCCAAGCATAACCCACAATCTCGCTAGCATTGTTGATTGCCAACGCTTTGCTCATATAACCAGGAATGGTGCCAAGATCGCGCATCCCGGTTTCATCATAGACAAATGCCCGACTCGGTTGTGGCCGTGTGCTCACACGCCCAACCACGTGACCATGATCATTGAGGCCCCATGCTGAACTGATACCGGTTTGATCAACGCGATTATCGTGCCCATCAAACATGCCTAGATTGTGTATCTGGCTGTTATCAAAGAAAAAAGCCCGACTCGGTGTATTCTTGGTTGTCCGAAACATACCCACCATATGTCCGTATTGGTTAATCGCCATCCCTTGTATCATGTCATATCCTGGTGGATTAATATGACGTAACCCTTCTTTTATGGAGCGATACGATTGTGTCTTTCCACGGCTGTCCCGACACTGCAATACATACTGACAGCGATTGTTAATAGCTCTTCCTTCGCTGGTCTTCCATTCTGGTAAGTGAACATCGTGCATGGTGGTGCCATCGAAGTAAAAGGCATGACGGATGATCTGTCGTGGGATTTCGTGGAGGGTATAGCCGACGATATGCCCCTGATCATTGATATCCAGAGCAACACTTCCATTGTTTGTTGAAGTATCTAATAAGTGCATAGTGGCACCATCGTGGAAAAAGGCGAAAAAAGTATGGTTGTGGCGAACCCAACTCGCGACGTGACCATGTTGATTGATACTTAAGGTATTGACGATACTATCTTCTATACGATACCCATCAGTGTTCAGGGCGTAAATACGGTATTTTCGTGGTTTCATATGGTTATTTTTAGGATTCCTTCTACGCCGTATAGAGTGCCGTTCATAGTATCCCTCTTCTGTTTCTATGGTGTATCGCGAATCTTTTCTTCATTGCTCGTTATTCGTCAACTGATAGTGGTTCAGATATACCTCTTGTTCATCGGTCAAGGGAAGCTTACGGAACAAAGCCACAGCAATCAGATATTCTAGACAAAAACGATACAAAAAGAATTCAAAGGTTGGTGCACAGACATAGGTGTCGTCCATAACGTCTTTTAGAGTTAGCTGTTCACCTGATGCAAACCAACGTTCAAGTGGTTGCATATCACTCAAATCAGTGACACCGGAGGCAATAATGCTATGGTGCCTGGCTTTATCGAGACACACCTGCCAGTTCAGCACGCCATAGTTCTCTCTCAAACACCGAATGAACGCGTATTCTGGGAAAAGTGTACTCATCGTGATCTGATGCGAGAAATCAAAGGTGTAGTGGTGAAAGGGGACATAGGTATGGAGAACAGGAGTATGCATAAAGTACAATACATCGGGTGGAAAGGTTAGGCCCAGTCTGTCGGCATCGCGTTGGAGGTTATCAGCTTTTGTAAGAAGTTCGTCGGGTTTACGCATTGTTATGCCTGGTCTTAGTCCGATAGCACGGGTTTGGACAGCGACCTCAGGCAGCCAGCGAAAGTCTCCATAGAATGCCTGTTTTAAGAGTGGTAAATTGGCTACGGAAAAGACAGAACTGGTGCTATCACGATATCCTGGTAGTGGCAGCGATATCCATCCTGCTGCAAAGAGGGTCATTACGGACATAGGTTTATCCCCTTCAACAATATGTCTGGTCAATGATAGGATCGAGGTGTTGGGTCAAGCCGGTGTCGGGTCAAGCCAGTGTCGGGTCAAGCCGGTGTCGGGTCAAGCCCGACACCGACCAGGGTTATATGTTGGTGTCTTGATCGGTCCAGTATTGTTCACGCAACACCCGCTTGAGCGTTTTGCCTGCTACGCTCCGTGGAAAGTCCTCAATAATTACCACTTCCTGGACCCGTTGGTAGCGTGCTTCGACCCGCTGATTGACCCACTCGCGTAACTCCGCAGCAGTTGTCGTGTCAGGCTGGTGGAGCACAACCGTTGCGAGAGGAGTTTCGCCCCACTTCTCGCTGGGAATGCCAAAGACCGCCACCTCACGCACCGCCGGATGCTGCACAATGATTTCTTCGATATCGCGTGGATAGACATTGATACCGCCGGAAATGATCAGGTCTTTCTGACGGTCGACCAGGAAGAGAAACCCATCCTCATCCACATAGCCAAGATCGCCGGTATGAATCCAGCCATCAATAATCGTCTGACTGGTCAGGTCAGGTCGTTTGTAGTACCCAGGCATCATAAATGGCCCCCGCCCGATGATCTCGCCGACCTGTCCGGCTGGCACCTCTGCCCCGCTCTCATCGATGATCTTCATCTCGAAGAAGGGTGGCGGTACACCAACCGAGTTAGGTTTGGTGGGGTAGTCGTTTTTGTCGAGAATGGTGACAAAGCCCTCGGTCAGGCCATACAACTCGTAGAAGCGTCCCGGCAGCAAGTCGTTAAGCTTTTCTTTGTGTTCCAGGTGCAGTGGTGCTCCAACAGAGCCGACCATCTCTAGTGACTGCAATGCTTCGGCAGAGCAATTCGGGGCGTTGAGCATGGCGACGATCTGCGATGGTACCATCTTCACGTGTGTCACCCGTTCGCGTTGCACAGTCTCGATAAAGGCCACCGGATCAAACTGGCGTTGCAAAATGTAGGTTGCACCAAGGTACATTGCGGGCATCAGGGTGAGAAAGGCGCCGTTGAACACTAGCGACCCGGCATGCAGAATGATGCTCTCCGGCAGAATGCGGTACGAGGAGGACAGCAATGAGCAGTACATCGCCCGAATGTGATGGGTGTGCACAATGCCCTTGGGTAAGCCGGTGGTGCCGCTGCTGTAGATGATGTTGTAGATATCAT
>JBCDFA010000477.1:0-4599 GCA_039178835.1 Chloroflexota bacterium | reverse complement strand
TAGAAGCCGGGCATTCCTCGCTCTGCATCTCCAAAAGCGGTAATCTCATAGAACGATAATGGATCATTGTTTGCATTGCTGCCAAGTCCCCCTGGGTCGCCCTCTGTTCCTGCAATCTGGCCACTCCCATCCTTAGCATAGCATACCTGGCAGTGTTGTTCGTAAGTCGTTGCCCCACGCGCAAGCGCTGCTTCTTCAGGCACATATGTGTCAAGTGTCGTACCCACTTGTTCAAGAGTTGTTTGTCGATCAGTCGCAGAAACGTCGGGAATATCCACGCCACAATGCACTGTTAGCAATGCTAAGAGTATCCCTATGGTGAGTAGATATAATGAAACCAGCTACGCATGCAGATCTCCTGATTGTTATTCTTCGATGATGCTTACTTCAGCACTATCAGGGCTTTCTCACACAAGCACGGGTAGATTAACAACCTACCCGTGCTTTCAAAATATATTCCCCCGTAATGAGTGCTATGGCACTATGCCAGTGCCACCACCACTTTGCTGGAGTGCCGCAGTATGTATGGGATCAGTAACCCCTAACAGATAAATAGCGATAAGACCAATCACGCCAGCGACAAGAACATAATAGATGGTCGGAATAATTGTTTTCCGTAAGGTTGCCCCTTCCTGTCCCAACAAACCAACAGTGGCAGATGCTGCTACGACATTGTGGATGGCAATCATATTGCCAGCCGCCGCCCCTACCGCTTGGAGTGCGACGATCATGGCACCAGAGATAAGCAGGCGATCCGCAACCCCATGTTGGAAGAGCGTGAACATAAGATTACTTACCGTGTTACTCCCAGCAATGAAGGCTCCTAGTGCCCCAATCGAGGGTGCAAAGAGTGGCCAGATGGCACCTACATTCGCAGAAACCCATTCTGCCATCGCGACCGGCATACTTGGTAGTTCGGCTGCGTTTACTCCAGAATTGATATACACACGCACCATAGGAATGGTAAAGATAAGTACAAATCCAGCACCCAGGATAACCTTGCTTGAATCGACGACAGCCGAGCGTAATTCATTCCCCTTCATACGATGCATAAAGTATGTAATCAACACAACCACGATCATTAACATACCTGGGAGATACAATGGTGTTGTTGCGGCAGTGACTTCCGTTCCGAGAATGGCTTCCCAGCTAAAGCGTACTTCACGAAGCCACCCACCGACTGGTAAACCTGGCAAACGTGTGATAACCAAAAAGACAGCCAACAGTACATAGGGGAACCAAGCTAACCAGAGCGGGATGGGAGGTTTCGATGCGACTGTGTCAAGTTTAATCTCAAGTTTTCCAAGCCATTCACTGGGCCATTCACTGGGCGGTGCAAAGTCCCATGTGTCTTTGGGGACCAAAAAGTTCTTGCGTGCTGCATACACGACGATAGCGAGACCAATCAGACCACCGAATAGTGAGGGGAACTCTGGTCCAAGAAATACACCAGTGAGGGTGTATGGAATCGTAAAGGCAAGACCACCAAAAAGCGCAAATGGCAAAATAGACAATCCTTCGGTCCAAGATTTATTGCGGCCAAAGAAACGAGTAACCATCATGACCATCAAAAGCGGCATAATGGTTCCTGTAATCCCATGAACGACAGCCGCTTGAGCCGTAATGATTTGTCGGTATGCCTCAAAATTGCTCCCGACTGCGGCCAAGGTACTATCGAAGGCCTCGTTTTGCAATCCCCCGGTAACACCAACAATAATCGGTGTCCCGACAGCACCAAAAGTAACCGGGGTGCTCTGGATCATCATCCCAATAACCACCGCCGCCATGGCAGGGAACCCAAGGGCAACCAACAACGGGCCAGCAATCGCGGCGGGGGTACCGAAGCCTGAGGCTCCTTCAATAAATGACCCAAACAACCAGGCGATAATGACAATCTGAACCCTGCGGTCCTGACTGATGTTCGTAAATCCGTTACGAATGGCTGTCACAGCCCCGGAATACTTCAGTGTATTCAACAAAAGAATGGCACCAAAGATAATAAATAGAATATCAAAGGTGACGAATAACCCCTGGATGGTGGAAGCGGCAACCTGAGCAAAAGGCACTTGCCAAAACAGAAGAGCGATCACGACAGCAACAACGTACACAATGGGCATGGCCACACGCGCAGGCCAGCGCAACCCAACCAATAACACAGCGGCGACTAGAATAGGCGTTACCGCTAACAGTGCTTGTAGCGCAAGATTCATCGACACACCTCTCGGCTTTGAGTTTTTGAACACGTGGTCGAAATGTCGTAGTACAACGTTCTTCGATTGTCCGTTAAGCGTTTGTGTTGTGTACGGGGGACTTGATATTGTGCGTATCGTAGCAGATAGGCATGGCTCCCAAGTTAAGAGTTTAAGATTGAAAGTTAAGACTTCGGGACCAAAACTAATAGTTTATCCCTTGTGATCAAGGAAAAAATAATATAGAGATGCAGAACCTGGGCCCTGTATATACAATAGGACCCAGTCACTTTATTACACTGGTAGACGCCCCGGATTAAGCGTATGGGCGAGGTCAAACCGCTGCTTGAGCGCGTACATCATATCGATATATCCATCCGATACAGGTAAAGGTAATCGTGAGAGTAGTGGGCATCATCAGAGTAATCCAGGTATTAGAATAACCAAGGCGATGGATACTAATAGTGCATGTATCCCTATCCCAACCCAGCTATTTCTTGTCCGATACACGACAAGTGGCAGCAACAAATATAGCGGCATATCCGAAAAGAAATTGTGCATTGTATACAAGTGGAATGGAATATTCCACAGTAATCCATTGATGAGCCATGCGTAGTTTCCATATATGACTTCTTGCCCCGGTAGGACATAGCCGCGCCACACAATTTCCTCTCCAATGACTGCCAGCGTTACCCAGCAAAACAACCAAAATGGTACAAGCCACCACTTGTCAGGTGTTAGATCTTCCCCCATAAATGTGTTGGTGTTGCTTCCCCCATCTAACGATTCATACACATTCGTAAAAATCTCTGGAATAATCGTAGGAGGCGTTAAAATAGGAATTTGGCTCAAATAGGGAACAGTCCACGATAACAGTTCGTTGAGGATTACAATCACTACTACCATAGTTGGCACTTGCCAGATTATGTTTTTTGAAGGTGCATTAAGGCGAAATCGCCTCACAAATTGTTGAAAGGTCGGTTTTTGTGTGCTGCAGTAATAGGCTAAGATGATTATCGCGTTGAGTACGGTTGGACCTACTACAGCCAGCGTCCAGGCAAATACCAGCGGTATCCCACTTTCAACCATGATAGGCACCAGGTAATGGACACCAAGATATATCATAATTCCAGGTATACCAAAAATGAGCAGTGCTTGCCACAATGGGACCGGGTCTACGTTGTCATAGGTATGACTTTGGGGCATTGATTCCACGCTTTTAACTCTCCAGTTATCTTTTTCCTGCTTACCACCGCCAATGAGCCGACAAACCTGAGTCACCAGCAAAGAAAAAGAACCGATCCAGCAACATGAAACTGTGCCCTTCCAGTCGGTTCAATTGGCATACTCAAGACTGTATGAGATTACCCAAATCTTGCTATACACAAGTATAGAGTGTAGCTAACTATTCTATTATAAGCGATAATGAATTTTCTTTTATCGCTTCTAGGATGATGAATGTGGAGAGGGTTACCAGCCATGGATGAGTAAAGTTAGGTTTTATTTATAGCAAGGTTGGCCCTGTCAACATAACAGGACCTAGTTGCTTTATTACACTGGCAAACGGCCAGGATTGAGTGTATGGGCCGGATCAAACTGTTGCTTGAGTGCGCGCATTAGCTCAACACCGACCGGTGATTTGCCCCACACGGTTATCCCTGAACGCTCACCTGGATCGCAGGCTAGTACGTGGCTATGTCCCCAGCGTTGAGTCAATGTTTGTTGCAGTGCGTTGAGTTCCCCCGCCCGAACTTGCAGACGAGCATAGATAACTCCGATCTGTGCCCGGGCATTGATCGCTGTGACTGTGCCATGTTCACTCGCTTGCGCCAACGCCTCATCCAGATTAGCCGGTTCCACCACTAGCCGCAGCACCGTTGCATCTTGGGGTAGGTTGTATGTTGTGGCCAGATCAGCAAGCTGTCGCCAGAACGTGTCGTAATCAGTGATGGTATGAATAGATGAAGCCTCGTGCTGACTTGCCAGTGCGCGAATATCGTGTAGGTGTCGTGTGCATGCCGCAGCAACATCCTCAACACGCATGGCTAGACCATGAGCGCCGTCCTGCCTCAGAGCGCGGAGGGCGCCCTGTTCGAGATATTCCACGGCAGAGGGAGTCAGTGGTGTCGCTGCCAGACTCTGCGCCATCGCCAACGCCTGTTTGCGGCTCACAAAGGTGGCCAGCATGGTCGCAGTCTGTGGTGGTTGTGGGAGGGTACGTAACGTGACACTGGTGATGATACCCAGCGTGCCATGGCTGCCGTGAAACAGTTTGACCATATCGTAGCCACTGACATTCTTCACGACCCGCCCGCCGCAGCGAATGCATGTGCCATCGACCTCAATCACCGTGAGACCGACCACCAGATCGCGTAATGTCCCATACTTCAGCCGTTGTGGTCCTTCGGCT
>JBCDFA010000476.1:0-4609 GCA_039178835.1 Chloroflexota bacterium | reverse complement strand
GTGGTCATCTGGGCCGGAGGGCTACAGGTTATCAATCAGACACTGAGCATTGGCGAATTAGTCGCATTTAACACTTATCTGACCTATCTGCTGATGCCCATCTTTATTCTTGGTGGAACGCTGGCATCAATACCACAGGCAGCCGCCTCCGCTCACCGTATCTTTGAGGTGCTCGACGCACCTATTGATGTCACTGACCAGCCAGACGCGACACCGCTGCCACCTGTTCAGGGCCGAGTAGTATTTGAGAATGTGACATTCGTCTACACCGGGAGCGAAAATCCCTCGCTTGATGCGGTCTCCTTCGTTGCAGAACCGGGTCAGACCATAGCGATTGTCGGCCAGACTGGTGCTGGCAAGTCGACTATTATCAACCTCATCCCGCGTTTCTATGATGTTACCGACGGGCGCGTGTTGGTGGACGGCTACGATGTGCGTGACGTAACCCTCGGGAGTCTGCGTGCACAGATCGGGATTGTGTTGCAGGAATCAACACTGTTTGGTGGCACCGTGCGTGAAAACATCGCCTTTGGTCGACCCGATGCGACGGACGAGCAGATCGAAGCCGTTGCCCGCGCAGCCCAGGCCCATGCGTTCATCAGCGATCTGCCGCAGGGCTACGCAACGGTGGTGGGCGAACGCGGCGTTGGTCTGAGCGGCGGGCAACGGCAGCGCATTGCGATTGCCCGTGCCCTTCTGCTCGATCCGGCATTGCTCATCCTCGACGACAGCACCTCAGCCGTCGATGCAGAAACCGAATACCACATCCAGCAAGCCCTCGAACAACTCATGCAGAACCGCACGTCATTTGTGATTGCCCAGCGGGTGAGCACGGTACGCGATGCTGACAAAATCCTGGTGCTCGACCAGGGCCACCTGGTTGCCCAGGGAACTCATGAGGAATTGCTGACCGATTGTGGACTGTACTGCGAACTCGTGAATGTACTCCTCGGTGATCGTGAGGAAAGCATCTATTCAAATACCATACTGGAGTAAATCATGCGAGGTTCTCTCAATGTAACCGCTGACGCGAATGATCGGCCCACCAGTAACGGTACGGTGTTGCGTCGTCTGTGGTCCTATCTCAAAACGTTCCGTCCCCAAATGCTGGTGGCGCTCGTATTGGTGCTACTCAGCGCACTGGTTCAGGCGGCGGGTCCAGCGTTGATCGGTCGTGCCGTTGATGTGCATATTGTGGCTCGTGATAGCTCAGGGCTGGCGCAAACTATGCTCACACTACTTGGCATTTACGTCGGGGGGCTGCTGGCTCAGGGTGGCCAATTTTATCTGATTGCATGGGTTGGTCAGAACTTTCTCGCCAATTTACGCGTAATCATTTTTGACAAGGTGCAGACTTTGCCACTGGCCTTTTTTGATAAAAATAAAGCTGGCGATCTGATGTCCCGCCTCATCAACGACATTCAGGTTATCAATCAATTGATCAGCCAAGGATTGGCACAGGTGATTGGCAGTGTGTTTGCGCTGATTGGCATTCTCATTGCGATGGTGGTACTCAGTCCGGTTCTGGCACTGGCAAGTTTTCTCATTCTGCCGATTATGGTCGGAACAACGGTGTTTTTCGCCCGCAGAGCCCGACGCGCCTTCCAGAAGACCCGCCTGACCATTGGCGATGTATCATCGCATTTGCAGGAAGACATCACCGGCATCCGTGTGACACAGGCATTCAATCGCACCGACTCATCGATTAAGCATTTTAGCCAGCACAATGCCGCCAATCGCGATGCGAATGTCCAAGCCACCATGATCACCTCAGCCTTTACCCCAGCGATTGATACACTGAGCACCATCGCCACGATCATCGTGGCTGGGTTTGGCGGCTGGCTGGCTGTCAATGGCTCGATTCAGGTTGGTACAGTGGTTGCCTTTCTGATCTATGTGCAGCAATTCTTCCGCCCTATTCAGATTATCAGTAATCTTTACACACAGATGCAAAATGCACTGGCCGGAGCCGAGCGCATCTTCGATCTGGTTGATGAACCAGCCAGCGAAGAGGATACCCCTGGCGCAAAACAGATGCCACCGATCACCGGGCGGGTGATATTCGACCAGGTTTCATTTGGCTACAACACAGCACATAACGGCGCATCAACAACGAGTGATGGAGCGCAAGAACAAAACCTGGTCCTCCGTGATGTCTCGCTGGTCACCGAACCTGGTCAGACCGTCGCGATAATTGGGCCTACCGGCGCAGGCAAATCGACTCTGGTCAATCTTATTCCCCGCTTCTACAACATTTCAGGTGGGCAGATAACCATCGATGGGCAGGATATCTCGGAGGTAACGCTGGCCAGCCTCCGCAGCCAGATTGGTTTAGTACTGCAAGAGAGCTTTCTCTTCTCAGGAACGATTGCCGATAACATCCGCTATGGTCGACTCGACACCAGCGACGAAGAGGTCGAAGCCGCCGCCCGCGCAGTCAGCGCACATGACTTTATCACACGATTGCCTGAAGGGTACCAGACCCATCTGGGTGAGCGCGGGAGTGGTGTGAGTCAGGGCCAACGCCAGCTTATCACCTTTGCGCGGGCAGTGCTGGCCGATCCGCGCATCCTCATTCTGGACGAGGCAACATCAAGCGTCGATACTCGTACCGAGGTGCTCATTCAGAACGCGTTGAAGCTGCTGCTCAAAGACCGCACCGCCTTTGTGATTGCACATCGCCTCTCAACCATTCAAGACGCAGACGTGGTGTTAGTGATCGACAACCAGCAGATCATCGAGCGTGGTACACACACGGAATTGCTTGAACAGGGGGGGCTCTATGCGGAACTGTATCAACGGCAATTGCGCCCCGAGGCGGCTGTATCTCATGGGCAAAATGGATCAGGGACGATGATTGAGGGGTAGCGAGTTGGTAAACAATGTGTGGCTATAGGGTTGTGTCGGATGTATCAGTGCAGTTGGAAGACAGTCACATGTGATAGTATCACATCCCTTAGCCAATACCAAGACATCCTACACAAAAAACTGCTCTACTTTGACAGGCAAATCAGGCACGACCTGTGATGGTAAAGTCGCTTGACCACGAAAGACACCCAACGACCGATATGCTTGACCACCGAGTTGGAGTAACTCAACGGTTTGTGTGCTGGGATCAGCAATCCAGTATTCGGTCACACCTGCATTCGCATAGGCATCTTGCTTCTCTCGTCGATCATATCCCGATGTGCCGGGGGAGATAATCTCGACGATCAAATCAGGAGCACCTGTAATCCGTGAAGCTGTGATGATATGCATATTTGCATTGAGAACAACAATGACATCTGGTTGAAGGACATTGCTCAAAGTGAGTTCAACATCGGTTGGTGCAGCAAATACGCGTCCGAGGCCAGCAAACTGAACACTGATGGTCAAGTAGGTTGCAAATAAGTTACTGGCTGACTGATGTGCCGTAAGTGGTGCTGGTGCCATATATATCACTCCATCAATAATTTCATACCGATTCCCATCATCTTGTAACGCTGCATAGTCTGCATAGGTCCAGTGGCCCTGCGGCGGCCCGCTGACGTGGTCGGCTGGAGTAACAACAGGTAACACATCAGATGTTATGGTCATGGCAAACTCCCAACACAAATTGATCCGTTCAGGCGTATAAGCATCATCAATTAGCACTTCCATTGTAGCGTATTGCATCACGTTACGCCAATATAACAACGACGTCGATGCATGGCTGAATAACAAGTGAAGCAACGAAACTATACGGTCTTCGTTTCTACTCCGCTCAAGAGCGCTTGTGCTACATCATCAAAGCAATTGATAAGCGTCGACAGATGTGCCTCGTGCTCATAAATCGTAAGTTGAGCGTGAGGTAACATATCTGCCCCTCGTTGTGCCATAGCAAGTGGGACACTCTCATCAAGTCCTCCATGGAACAGATTTACAGGTATTTGGATATCATCAAGCCGAAAACCAAAATCCTGTACAAAGAGACGCAAATCCCATGATGATCCCTTTGTGTCCTGATGAGTGGTCTCCGTGGTCATCTTCACGAGTGCCTCCAGGCGATCTGGTTTTGAGATTGCTTGATAGTCTGGAGCAGGCATAGAATTTCGCAGTCGCTTGCGAATCTTCTCGTGGCTCCCCTTGAACGATAAAAGCAGCAATTGCTGTAACAGCGGCAACGCAACAGGTACATGTTTTGCAACAGCCCAATTCAATCTGTTTGCCAGGGCTAAATGCTTGGTCGCCTCAGGCCAATCCATAGGCCACGCACCTGAGACAATAGCAACGGCATTTAGCCGCTCCGGAATAATGGCAGCGCAGACTGCTGCATGGGGCCCTCCGCCAGAAACTCCCATGATAGCAAACTGCTCAAGCCCTAAGCTATCAGCGAGACACCGTATATCGTGTGGATAGTCGGAAAGTGTGCGACCTCGTTGGAAGTCTGATTGACCCATACCGGGACGATCAGGAGCGATCACCCGCAAACCATAGTGTTTGAAAATATCATCTCCTATCAGGAGCGGCTCCAGACGCGAAGAACCAGCCTCATGACAATACACTACTGGCACTCCATTCGCTGCACCGAACTCAGCATAAGCAAGCTTGCGGTTATCTGGCAACGTGATATAGTTTACTAACTTCATTG
>JBCDFA010000475.1:0-4644 GCA_039178835.1 Chloroflexota bacterium | reverse complement strand
CAGTAATCCAGACGCGTGACAGGTTGAGTAGCGTGTTTCATAGGGCCTAGCATACCCGATACCTCAATAGGATGACAACTCAGCGCAGGAAGTGATGGCATTCTTGCGTAAGTCCTGTTGTTTTTGAAGAACTATCGGTTTCTTGCGATGCAATTTGGGTTGATATGTATTGAATGTGAGCATACGATCTACCAAGGCAAAGAACGACCATCCCGGAAAAATCCGCCTGTCGGTCCATCATCTGGGAGCATGGCAGCCCACACGACTCCATGGGCTCCTTCTGCTGGGCTACGCGGTGCAGACGCCCCACCCATATCCGTTGCTACCCATCCTGGACAGATCGAGTTGACGAGGATACGGTCACTTCGTAGCTCGGCAGCGAGCATACGCGTCAGTGCATTGAGGGCCGCCTTTGAGACACTGTAGGCTGGTGTTCCCCCACCCATGCTGGCCAGTGAGCCGCCTTCGCTACTGACATTGACAATGCGCCCACGGTCACTCTTTCGCAGGAGCGGGATAAACGCCTGTGCCATACGCCATGCCCCGAAGGTGTTAGTTTCCAACGCCTCCTGAACGACGCTCAGATCGGCCGTGATCGCCTGCTGCCACGTATCGTAGTGAATAGCAGCATTATTGACCAACACATCAAGCTGCCCAAATTCAGTGCCAACCTCTTCTGAAAGTCTGGTGATGCTCTCAGGATTGGCAACATCGAGCTGCCGTGGCCGCACATCCAAGCCACTCTGAGCAAGAGAGTTTGCTGACTGTTCACCCTTACTCAGAGTTCTAGCTCCAAGCAAGACAGTCAATCCCTGTTCTGCCAGTTGACGGCAGACCTCAAGACCAATTCCTCGATTGGCTCCAGTGACGATAGCGATTTGTGGCATTGATACCTCTTTTCTATATGACAGGATACTCTTTCAGCTTACCATAGCTATCACATGATTTCAGTGTTGCAAATATGCATTCTAGTCTGCATCAATGCTGAAGGTATCTGTAATATCTTTGCCAAAAGCGCTTTGCAGGATGATCGGGTTAAAGAATTCTCGGAACAGCACGATTTTGCCATCGACCACGTGGAACGAGCCACAGTAGTCATTATTGTACGTGCCGCCGGATTTCAGACTAATCTCACCCTGATACTCTACGAACACCCAGCCCGTTTCCCGAAGCGAACGGATCGTACGTGGGAAATTCATGCCGTCATACGCATCTGGCAACCCACCATACTGTCGGCGTATCGCGTCGATGCCATTCAATTCCCTTGGAAATCCATCTGGCGCAAAGGGCATCTCCTGACGACCGTCGTCTGCCCATAGGGCGAAGAAGGTATCCATATCCATTGTTTCCAACGCGGTAAAGAACTGCTCAACGATGTGTTCTGGTGTGTGAGACATGTGTATGCTCCTGAACGTAGCTGTATTCTATACAGCATGACTGGTTGTTCTACTATCTCAGATGACTGTGGAACCAATCAGCCATTTGATCAACTGTCTTATCAAGGACAGCCGGGTCCTCGTAGTATTGAAAATGCCCGGTGCTCCCTTCCCAAACGAGTTGCTTATCAGCAGTTGGCACGGCATCGAAGTGTCGTCGGGCTGCGTTTGGCAGGAAAGAATTGTCGCTATGAATCATCATGTAGGGTGTTTGAACACGTGAGGCAGCACTCAAGGACTCATATGCAAGTAGGTCTGCATCACTCATGAGCGCATAACGGTTTTCCCAGATACCACGTTCTGACCACGGACTATACCAATCCCACACAAACGATCCTGGCATACCTACGTCTAGTCGTTGTGGATCGACCGCCGGGACATACTCGACCTCACCGGTTTCCTCATAGTGTCGTTTTGCCTGCTCACCTCGATTGCACCGTTCGCTGAGCGCCGCTTCGGTTCCCATCCATTCCACATCTGCTTCCTGATCGCGATAATGTCCAGCGACTGTTGAAAATGCTTTGACCCTCGTATCATCAGCAACAGCGCGTATCATTGTGGAGCTACCCTGACACACAGCCATTGCAAGGATATGATTGGCTTCCACATCTGAGCGCGATTGTAAATAATCTATGGCTGCACGGACATCTTCTGCTTTTGCCATAGGACTCTCAAAGCGCCGTGGTTCTCCCTCGCTCTCACCATGGTAACGTGGGTCAAAGGCTAGGGCGATAAATCCGCGTTCGGCAAAACGTCGAGCATATTCGGTTGGTGCTTGCTCTTTAACAAAGGTCATTGGTCCAAGTATTGGCAGGGCTGGAAGCTTCTCCGTAACATTGTCGGGTGTGTAAAGATGCCCGACTAGTTGTACACCATTACTTGGAAAAGTTACTTTGATCATCTTGGTCATGAGTTTCCCTCTGTTTCTGTCTTTTCAATCGATAATTTTTCGTTTCTCTAGAGCACCAAAGCACTCCTTGTCTGGCAGTCAGTGAGTTGCTTGTACATAAGCCAGGCAGGCTACGGTATCACCACTAACATGGACGACATGGTTGCGGATTAAGTGTTGTGTGGCTTCGTACTGCCTTAAAACCTGTTTCCAGCCCGCGATCATATCATCGGCATGAAGCTGAGTCTGACCACCGCCGATGAGGGATGTGTAATCCAAACAGCACCTCCTTATGCTTTATGTGATATCCAAGGCTGTCAAAAGTGCATCCAATCCTGGATTTAGTTGATAGGGTACAATCGTGTGCCAGATAATATGGCGATCCTGAATCAAGAACAATGCTCGCCGTGTGGTATCGTGCGCTTCATCATACACACCATAGCTTCTTGCCACGGCGCCTTTCGGGCTGCCATCGGACAGCAGGTGATACGCAATCTGGTGATAGTTTGCGAAGGCCATTTGGCACCAGACGCAATCGGTTGAAATGGTTATCAGCATGGCATTCCGCTGATACAGGAGATGTAACGATTGTTGATACCCCACTAATTGTTTTCTGGTCGTCGGTTCCCACACAGCCGGACAAAATGCAATAACGATTCGCCTTGCCCTGATTTGATAAAGATGAATAGTTTGACTTGGTGTGTGGCAAAGCCGGAAGTCAGGTACCAGATCTCCAACCACAAAAGACTGCGTTTGATGCGACACGTGCTCCCCCACCGACTAAACTGTATCCCGTCATTGTGGATAGCTTACAAGGTTTGGTGATGTGAGGGTATCTGCAAAATTGCGTATTTTTGGAGTATAGGGTGTAGAGGTCAGACGAGCATGCCAAGCTTGCGTGCACTGTGCACGGCGGCAGTCCGTGACTGGACATCAAGCTTACCGTAGATGGTATTGAGGTGTGTTCGTACGGTGCCGGTAGATATGGTGAGGTGTGAAGCAATCTGTTGATTCGACAAACCTTCCGCAACCGCTTCAAGCACATCTATTTCACGTCGGGTTAATACTCGTTTTGTGGTTATGGTGCTTACTGGTTTGGGCGAGAGTTCGCGCAATGTCTGTATTACGTCATTGATACGCATTTGCCGTCCTGTGTGCCAGAGCGTAGTGAACTGTGCCTTACTTAGATGCGTTTGTATCTGCCGTATCAGTTGTGGCCCTATGTCAGACGTGCCCGGTTGTATGTTTGAGATGTGGTGTGAGTGTAACGAGTGTGCCAACCCAACCAAACGTGTTGCTTCTGCGAACTGTTTCAATTCAACCATGAGAAGAATTGTTAACTGGAGTGCTCGCTGCAAGAGCACCGTTGAGTCATCATTCAATGTAACTTGTCGGAATGTGTGACAAAGGATATCACGTGTGGTATCAAAGTTCCCTGAAACAAGGTTGACCTGGCTGAGGTAATAGTACCCCCATGACAGACCACGTTGATCGTGTGTGGTTTGGAAGAGCACTACACTCTGGTTCGCCACTGCCAGTGCTTGTTCTATCTGGCCTTGTCGGGAAGTACTTACGCTGAGATAGATCATTGACCATGCGATGCCACGTTTGTCGTGTAGCTCCTGAAAGAGCTGGCATGCATGATCATAGTTCTGCTGGGCAAGGTCATAGCACTGTTGAGTCTGAGCGATGTGCCCCAACCCGATCCAAGACCATGCGAGTATCCGTTTTGCCCCGATCTCATGTGCAAGTTGTATGCTCTGTTCGAGTGCATGTTGGGCCGCTTCGTTGTTACCCAGTTTGTGACAGAGATGGCCCAGATTCATGTAGGCGTCGGCGATACCTGCTGTATCATCAAGCTCACGTGCGAGTGCAAGACTTCGTTCGTGCATATGCATAGCCTCATGATGTTTGCCGCGAACCGCTAAAATGTACCCAATTCGTTTGGTTACATAGTTCAGTCGTTCTTGATCAGGGTGGGTCGTACAGAGGCTGAAGGCTTGCTGATGATACGTGTATGCCTGATCAAGCAGCCCTCTATGTGCGAGCACAACGCCAATCCCATTCAGCACATCGATATGGAGGTGTGGGTAGTGTGGTAGTGCCTGATGTGTTCTGGCTGATTCTAACCATTTCTGTGCTTCGAGGAGATGTCCACGCACCGCCCAATAACAGATAAGGCCAACGATTAGTCGGGTGCGCCGTTCAAACCATTGCTCGGTATGGTGTGACCAACCGAGGAAGCTGACCATACTGTCGTAGCACGTATCAATACGTTGGAGCCAGCCTTCATCCACATGCATAATCGTCAACGGTTTT
>JBCDFA010000474.1:0-4659 GCA_039178835.1 Chloroflexota bacterium | reverse complement strand
ATCGGCAATATTCCATCTGTCGGTGGATCGCCAGTCTGGGTGCTGATGAGTCGGCGATTGAGCCAGTCATCCAGGTGCTTGAGTCGGGTAACCATCCCGGCGATCGGGTGATGGCGTTGGGTGCTTTGGAGCGTATTGGCGATGAACGGGCCATTGCGGCATTACAGCGGGCGATGGAATACGACCATGAGGAAGATGGAGGTGGTCATGCCGTGAGTTATCTAGCACCGGAAGCTATCAGGATCATCCAGGCGCGGCTGGACCAGCAAGCAAACTCGGCTATCGAAGAAGGAAGTTCATGAGTGCCCTCATATTTATCAAGCAGGCTTGGTTAATGACCTGGGAACGCTTGCCTCTGACTAATGTAACTGAACAACGTTTTGTTGGTATTTTTGACCACGCTATTTCAAGCAGGCACATGGCACAGGTGGTTGAACAAACGTATGCTTGTAATCAGCTATGACCCTATGAGCAAGCACGCCATCTTCAGTACCCATACGAGAATTTGCCCAGAGCAGATTTTATGTATCTCAATGATGGCTCGGTGTTTGAGGATATTATTCTCTGTGGTGCTGATCCCATGCTGTGGGCGCGACGAGTATATGACCTGACAATCTCTCATCAGGAAAATACTGATTCCCTTACGTGGCTTGAGTCCCATGTGTTCGTTGAGCACGATCAGCGTGTAATCGATTTTTGGGAGGACTTTGCACTGACTGTAAAACATCGCTAGACTCTGTAATGTAGTTGTAGCAATGGTCGGAATGAGTCAGGGGTATTTTAACTATGATTATTGGTGATTCGACACAGTTTGCAATTGAGTATGTTATTCAGGATTGGGTTGATGATATCTGGGTATTTGGGCACTTTCGGTTTTGGTTAGGGGGCCATACTGTAGGTGATTGGGAAGACAGCGCATCTTTAAGGGGATGTGTCAGTTGGATACGTGATTTCATCGATACTGATGAGCAACGATTTGCCCCGATGCTCACAGGTAAGTCGAAGGAAGAAGTATTCCATATGTTATATGATTCAGTCATGGACCCCACCCTGTCAGATCAATCTGTTTCAATTGAAGATAGCTCAGACATCTATCGTCGTTATCATATCTCCCATCTCGGGATGTCTTCTTTCAATCGGATCGGACTATTGCTGATAGAGACACCTGAATGTCAGTGGGTGATATGGCATGAGACTGGCGATCCAAACATTTATGAAGTGAAGTTACCAGTAGGCGAAATGCAACGGATTGGGGAGGCGTTTTGTCAGTGGTTTCAGAAGTTTGATAATAACTAGATCTGCTTTATTGGCAGCGAATAGGCGTAAAGAATATCGCGACAATCATGGAGTTACTGATGGAAGAACAAATGTCCCCTGAAAAGACAGCGTTTTTGACTTTTGTCCGCACAGGTGAGTTTGGGGTGATTCAGCCAGAGATGGATGTGGATACAGTTAATGCTCTTTTGCCGGGATGTGATTACCGTGTTGATCCCCCATGCATCTTTCTTATTGGATCAAACATAGAGATTACATTTGAACATGATCGAATGACTCAGGGCCGTGTACGATTTACTCCCTGTGAAATCGATCCTTGGACTTTGGAGTTAGCGCCCTGGTTTGTATGGCTGGGAACTACGGCGATGGATCGTATCGAACAACTTTTGCAGTATGAAAAGGTAGGTTATCGTCGTCTACTCTTAACTGATGACGCTTATGTAATTGAGTTTGCACATGTTCCGATCCGTCTGCTCTATGATGAAAAACAACAGATTGACAAGGTGTTTCGTCTCTATGATGAGCTTCATCCTTTGCGTTCCCATTTACTTGTTGATGTAAAAACCTTTACTCCTGAAGATGCTGAGGGTAACCAAGAAACCTGATGAGGGACACTCAACCCTGATCAGGTCGGCAGTTCTTCGATGACTGCACGGGTCTCGGCGACGGCGACTTCCCAGATGGCTTGCATGTCTGCGTCGGATCGCTGATACCAACCGCCGTAGTTGCCATCACCAAGCGTCGTGCGGAGTTGGTCTGGATTGAGCAGCCGTAGGTGTTCAGCATTAACCATAGGCTTTTGTGTATCTGGCATTGCAATCCCTGGCAGTCGTGTCCACGGAAAGTTCTCCATCCACGAGGCATGTGAAGCGACCGGATCGATCTCATAGACTTTCGCAAGGGTGCGTGGTGCATTCCACCAGTTGTGCAGACGCACCAACCTGCCTGGATGATCGGCCATCCATTCGCCGAGCAAGCCCTGAACCGGGATGTTGCCACCATGCCCGTTGACCAGTACGATGCGACGAAACCCGTGTTGTGCCAAACTGTCAAGAATATCGCGGACAACGTGAAAATATGTCTCTATACGTAATGAGACAGTACCAGGATAGGCCATAAAGTAGGGTGTCAGGCCATAATTGAGCACAGGGAAGACGGGGATGCCCAATGGCTCGGCTGCTTCGATGGCCACGCGTTCGGCGAGGATGTTGTCCACACACAGGCTTAAGTAAGCATGTTGCTCAGTGCTTCCCAACGGTAGTATAGCGGGATCATCCCTTGCAAGATACTCCTCGACTTGTTGCCAATTCATATTGCTGATCTGCATGGCCACTTCCTTTGCTGTATAGCTACCTATTCTTGACAAAACTTGTCGTTACGAGGATACCGTACGGACATTTTGGATGTACGTTCACTGGTTACCTTAGCAGACTTCAGATCGTAAGCTACACACTTTCATTATCCACCTATTTCAACCCAGATTGTAACAGATAATCGATTGGTTGAACCGACGTAAGCGCTTGCACAAATAGGCAGATTACGGTATACTAATCACCCATATAGAGAAATTTTGCCAAAGAAAATGTTTTAATAGTATATTAATGGTTGAGATGATGGCGATGATCAATGTCACCATCTGTTCCAGTGTTTGTTTATCCAAGTATGATAGATCATTAGTGAGGAAACTCTAATGCTTGATCTGCAAACCCTCTATTTGAATCACCTCAAACGTAGCCTGATGGATATCAATAATCGCGACGTGCCGGAGTCTGTCATTGATCCTGTTTCATTTGAGGAAGGCACGAAACCAGCGTGGTTTGAGCATTTCTGGTTTGGTAATGCCTTGACGATGTGTGGCACCAAAAAATTAGACAATGTCCAGTTTTGCGTGGAGTCGTGTTTGAATGATGGTATTTCTGGGGATTTTGTCGAATGTGGAGTCTGGCGTGGTGGTGTCTGTATGTGGATGCGTGGCATATTGGCTGCACACGGTGTGACGGATCGGACAGTGTGGGTTGTCGATTCATTTCAGGGTATGCCGAAGCCACCGGAAGACTCAATCGATACGCGGTTGTACAACTTTCCTCAACTGATCAAGGCGAATCATTGGGCAGTTGATCAGGATACGGTCAAGGCTAACTTCCAACGGTATGGTTTGCTTGATAAGCAGGTGCAATTTATCCCTGGCTGGTTTGAAGATACGCTCCCAGCAGCCCCCATAGAGCGTATTGCAGTGCTCCGTCTTGATGGCGATTATTATCAATCAACTATGGATATTCTCAATAACCTGTATCCACGACTGATGCCGGGTGGGTATGTCATCGTGGATGATTGGGGACTCGATCAGATTTGTGGTGAAAAGCAAGCTGTGATTGACTACCGTGACACGCATGGTATTACTGATGAGATCGTCGAGGTGGACTGGCAGTCGGTGTATTGGCGTAAAGGATAGGCTTGGATGGCGGTATCTGATTGTAATACGTAAACATGTGTGGATCTGAGTTGCTACAGGACTCGGGTCCACTGCCTTGTGAGTCTTAAGAATGGAACACATTCATGACGAACGAACCAACAAAAGAGGATCTGATAGCAGAAATAGCACGTTTGCAGCAACGCGTCACTGAGCTTGAACAAGTAGAAGAGGAATTCCACAAACAGGACCGCCTGTTGCGCCTTGTTTACAAGCAAGTTCCGTACACAGTCGTAGTTCACGAAATGCGTTCTGATGGCAATCTCTACTATATTGGTGTGAATGCAGAAGCGGAGCGTTTGACAGGTTTGCCTGAAGCAGAGTGGGTAGACAAACAGCCTGTTCAGATCTTCCCTCCTGATCTCTACCATGGCCCAATTCGTGAGCGAACCCTGGCCTGTCTCGAAAGTGGTGTGACCAAAGAATACGAGGAACGACTCGAATTTCCAGTTGGCGAAGTCTGGACCAACACACTCTATATTCCCATGCATGACGACCAGGATGGCATTGAAGCCATGGTTGTGGTGGCTTTTGATATTACCGAGAGTAAGAAACGCCAGCTAGCAGAGCTTCAGGAGCGAGAAGCTGTGATTGAGCAGCAATCCTCAACGTTGAAAGAGTTATCGACTCCGCTTCTGCTCATCAGTGATGAGGTGATGGTAGTACCGCTAATTGGTGCGATTGACTCATCACGGGCCCAACGCATTATGGAGACGCTGCTGACAGGTATTGCTAACCGAGGCGTGTCAGTAGCTATTATCGATATTACTGGTGTGCCCATTGTTGACACTCAGATTGCGAACATCCTGATCCAGGCCACTCAGGCCGTCCGTCTGCTCGGTGCACAAGTGATACTCACCGGTATCCGACCTGAAATCGCTCAGACACTGGTGGCGCTCGATGTTGACCTGAGT
>JBCDFA010000473.1:0-4682 GCA_039178835.1 Chloroflexota bacterium | reverse complement strand
CTTACAAAATAATAGTGTAATGGGCAATAGAAATATTTAAGATTTGGCATCTTGGGCAAACTACTACATCATAATCGACAACAACAAACCTATCATGACGAGTGTCAGGAAAACGTGGAGTAGAACAATAGGCAGTGGTCCCAGAGAAGTTGATACTTCGGATAATGTGCGATAAGATGCTCCAGTCTCGTTAATCCGATTTTTTGATGTTGGTAGTGTGTTCACGGAATCGCTCATAATAAACTCTTTTCTACATTATCAATTACCAGAAATATCTTGCACTTATCTTCGGTCATATACAACATTTATGCCAATTATCCAAGGTTATTGACGGTAAAAAATCATCAGAAACAGACAGATAGGGTGTAGCGGAATTCCTCTTTGGTTGATCTTATTTTACGAATCTCATTTTCTGGATCGTATCTGGAATAATTACATCAATAACTTCATCCCATGCCCAACCATCCCAATGAATGAGGGCTGCCAGACGTTGGCGCTCCAATTGCCGCTCCTCAACAGCCAGTTGAAAGGATTGGTCTGATACCGTCGAAATTCCGTGCACACGTATCTCATCAATATTAGGGAGTTGCGGGCTTTGTGCATCAAGATCAATACCCCGCGAGCCCATGGTGTCTAGAAAAACAGTAATAGCATTCCGAAGCGGATAGAGCGCGGTTGGATCAGGTCGACTCTCTGCCGATACTCCATGCTCAAGTAATAACAGTGCTTCACTTAGTAAAGCTAGATTGGGACTATCTCCTGTTCGTGCTTCATAGCCGTGAAAACAGTGAATAATCGGGTACGAGAGACGCTGTTGGGCCATTGAGAGAATCATAGGGGTAAGATTGATGCAATGTTGGTAGAGGTGGCCAAAGTCCTGCCCATTCCAGGCACGTGTTACGATATCCTCTGGTGTCTTGCCGAGACTTTGCACATAGGTCGCAAACTGCCTTTTCGCGCTCACTGCCGACACAACCGGCAATATGTAGGTAACGATCAATGTCACAAAGACAAAACCGTTGGCAGAAGCGAGTACCGTGGCAATACGCCAGAACGAACCATCGGCTCGATAATCACCAAGACCCAGCGTTATAAGCGTGTATCCAACGAAGTATGCCCGCTCAATCGTTCCTGCCGGAAGACTTGTCTGGGCATTCACAACTGCACGTTCTCCACTCAAAAAGATCAGTGTCCACCCAAACCAGAGCACAACTCCCCATGTGAGGATGGTAACAATAACAATCGTAAAGCCTACATTATTTAGCCAGCGATGACTTCTCCGGCGGTGATGGATTTTAAGGGCGAGTTCCCAAACACCATTTGCCAACCTTGCTGTGAGTGGACCACCGCCATTCACGCGCAATGTCGTCCAAATAATATCTGTTGCTATGAAGAGTACAATGAGCACTCCTGAGAAAAAATAAAGATTAGTCAACATAATTTTTAGCCACTCCCAACATAAAGATAAACATCTATCAGGAGGTACTTATCACTAAAGAGACAGTAAAGAGATACAACGTTGTATCTCTTTACTGTCCCAACTGGAAATGGGGATTATCTATATCTATACGTACAAAGTATGTCACATATGTTATTTATTAGATTGTTGTGTACTAATATTTGTATAACATTGCACTACATATTCTTGTAGAAGACATATAGTGCAAAAGATTGCTTTTAGAGAGTAGAAATTGCAACAATATATATTCTATTGACTATTAGCATATGTATTGTTATTGCCAGATGAATTGTCCTCTTCGTGTTGCTGTTCGCGCTCTGCACGAGCACGCTCGAATTCATCAGCTAGTTGTGGCACAGTTTCACGCAAGGTGCTTCGCAATGTCTTAGTAATAGTTACAATAGTTGCTTCCTTGAGCGCATCCATCTCTTTGCCCATTTGATTCGACAACTCATTCATAATCGCAGAAGAGCGGTTTGAACGTGAATCAGAGCGAGAACGTTGCATTGTTTCAGCAGTGTAATAACGATATGGGCGGCCACGATAATAGGTGTCATCACCTTCATCATCTTCATAGGAACGATAACCACGCGAACGATAATTGTCTTCATAGTATCGATCATCATTTCGGCTAGAGCCGCCAAAGTTACCAAGTAAGTATCCTGCCACAATCGATGCACCAAGCATTGCCCATGGTCGCTCTTGCACCATCTGGTCAACGTTGAAACGCTCCTTAATATTATCGACAGTGTTACTTACCGAATCGCGTACTTCATCTGCCGTATACTGCACTTTTGCCTCAATCGTTTCCATTTTTTCCGTGATAGCCTCACGTGTTTCGTCTATTTCTTGCTGGATGGTGTCTGTTCTTGTACCCATTCGATATCTCTCCTTACATTACTAATAGTTTCCCGAGGGGTGGGATCAATACTTTGTAATCGTGAACGTCCGACGAGCAATAACACAATGCCGATAACTGCTAAAGCGCCACCAACAACGAGATACGATAACCACAATTCAAGCAGGAACACGTCCGCCAATAGATGGACACACATCATAAGAAGGAGAATACCACCAATGGCTGTGACGCCAATACCAATACCAAGTGAGATAGCACCTTGCTGTGCCTTATTAACTTCTGATTTTACTTCCTCTTTTGCAAGCTCAAACTCTTTACGCACCAATTGTTGAGCATCAGCAAGAATTTCACCCATAATTTGTGCAACAGACTTTGCTTCTTCCTGCACAATTTGGGTTGCTTCACCAATGTTATTCGCTCTAGCATCCTGACTTATGGGCTTACGTGAAGCTGTACCTTCAGTCATCGTGTTACCTCCTCTTTGTCAGTTGAGCCAGAAGAAAGCCAATGCCAAGACCCGCAAGTAGTGACTCGGTCGGGTTCTTGCGAATAGTCGTTTCGAGATCATTACGAACGTCAGTTGGGTTTGAGCGGCGCAGGTAACTTGCGCTCTGCTCCATAGCATCGGCAGTGCGATAAGCCATTTCTCCAGCTTTGCCTTCGGGAGCCTTCTCGCGAACACGCTGGGCCAAGGTATCCAGCTGATCACCAGAGCGAGACATCGCTTCATCAGCACGCGTGTGAGCTTGCTCACCATATGCCTGCGCTTTCTCCTTTATCTCTGCTGTCTTCTCTTGCCCATCCTGCCGTTGCTCTTGTGCCTTACCTTTTGCTTTGTCCACAGCTTCATGTGCTTTGCCACGAACTGTATCAACGATCTCGTGTACTTTGTTTGCTGCCTGATCAGTACGTCGATGTCCTTCTGCTGCTGCCTGCTCTTCCTGTGTGGTGTCCTGTACAGGTTCATGAATATTTAGCATACGACGAACCTCATCAGTGTCTCGTTGTGGACGATCCATGTGCTTTTCCTTTCCTTTTAACAAATATCACAGCAAAATACATTTTTATCCTGTATGTTCCGGTTTCCAGGCTCGTTGAGTATTAGCTACGGCTTCCTGAGCCACTGATGCATCAACAACCTTGCCCTCATCACGCAACTCCTGAGCAACGACTTCTGGGATATTCTCGCTAATCTGAACAAGCAATGGTGTAAGATCCATAAGGTGATTGAGCGCCATATCAGCGGTTGGGAAATCCTTCTCAGCCAGTGCTGTTGTGTGCAACATGGTGTAGCTCATAGTTGCCAGACTGAGCGCGGTATAATCGTCTCGTAGCATACGAGATACCCGATCTTCCCGTATCTTATCGTAGATACCAGCTACCGCCCCTGTCACTGCTCCAACAACTTTCTTAACACCATTGCCTTGATTGCCTTCAAACGACTCAAGGCGCTGTTCAAGCGCAGTCGTATGTCGTTCAAGCGTATCGTTGATCTGTGCAATCAATGAGTATGCTTGAGCATACTGTTTGACCTTATCATCGTCAGACTGTCGCTTGACTGCTTCCGCAATATGTCGCTCCACCGCAAGCATATCGCCGATATATGTCTGCATCGTATCGCTTACATCCTGTGCAGTCGGATGGAGAATGGCAACGGCACGACGTTCGTTATCCCGATCAGTCTGTACGGTAACCAGAGTCCTCCCTAAACGGACCTGCTCTGCACATCGTTCAGCATCCTTCTGAGCCAACCCGTTATTGATTAACTCAGGCACTAAAGGATCATCTGTGCCCTGCCCTTGATTGACATCAGCAAAACTTCCAACATGACCCGGCAACTCATCATGAAAATTGGCCCCCTCTGTTTTCGAGTCAATGGCAACTTTATTTTCGAACACAGCAATATCACTACTTGAAAAACCTGCCCCGACCAGCTTATCAATGGCTTCTTCTGCATATTTGCGATTATCGTAAAGACCAAAAATGACTGTCATAATGAGCCTCCCACTGTTTGTTTCGTTTTATCTAATATAAATATGTTATTTCTGAGATACTTTCTCTTTATGCACAAGCTGTGCCAAATATGCTCATTTAAAAAATGAAACGATATTTTGTTTTAAGAAAGCGGAAAGTGCCTTACTCTTATGCACAAAGCATGCCAGATTCGGCAGTATGCCGATAAATGGAGTAAAGTGATGCAGATGAACGACAAAATGGGGCTTTATAATCAAAGAAAGAGGGATGACTTGCACACTAAAGAAGGAGCATGAAGTTTTACGATTGCTCTGCCAAGTTCAGTGAGCTGCCAGTTCAAGCGACTAACTCAAAAATGCGCGTAGAAGCACCGTGAGTGCTACTTTAGCT
>JBCDFA010000472.1:0-4698 GCA_039178835.1 Chloroflexota bacterium | reverse complement strand
CAGCCCCGCTGTGAGCCCCATCAAGCCTGTCTGCGAGACGACCACGCCCCATAGTTGCCGTGGTGTCAAGCCGTTGGCACGCAACACGCCCAGTTCACGAGCCCGTTCCAGTTGGAGCGCCATCAAGGCCGCCAGCACCCCAACAAACGCCACAATTGTCGCGAGGAACTGCAACACCGTCGTGATAGCGAACGTGCGGTCGAACACAATCAAGGATTCGTTTCGCAGGGAGAGGTTGGAACGTATCTGGGCTACTTCATCAGCACCAACCTGGGCCCGCAGTTGTGTGACAAGATCATCAACGTTGACGTCTGGCGCCGCATAAATGGCCAGCGACGAGACACCCTGATCGTCCCAGTACGAGCGATAGGTTTCCAGACTCATCGTGACCGCGCCCTGTTGTGAGCCGTAGTCGTAGTAGACGCCCGCAATGGTAAAGGGCTGCTCACCACGGTCGGTGTACAGCGTGATGGTATCACCTGGAGCAAGGTTGTGTCGGTACGCCAGCGGTTCGGATACAAGCACCCCACCCTGATCGAAGACATCCCAGAGTTGGGTAGGATCGCCTGCTAAAAAACGATATGATGTACGATCACGCTGCGGCGCAATATCCGTGCCGATCAATGTGACCATGCCGAGCGGAGTCTCAGATGTGAGTGCACGATAACGACGTATTCCATCGACTCCAGGCGTGTTGGTGAAGCGCTCGATCAAGTCCGGCGGTAGCGCCGATGCCGTGGGCGGCCCCGAGGACAGGCTGGCCGAGGTGACAAAGATGTCGGCCTGAAGCGTGTGGCCCAGCCAGTCGATCACGGTCTGTCGGAAGCTCCCCACCATCAGGCCAACCCCAATCGTGACAGAGACGGCAATCATTAGTGCGGCTATGGCGACGGAAGTCCGGCTGAGCGCTGCCACAACATCGCGGGCAGCCATACGGCCCAGCATGCCAAAGCTCCGGCCAATCAATGGGCGCACGAGTTGCATAAGCCACAAGGTCAGGAGCGGGGTGAGCGCGGCAGCACCGATGGTCATCGCAAACAGCGCGGTAAAACTCAGGACGATGCTCTGGCTGGGAATAGCGAGTAACCCGAGGCCAATCGCCAGCAAGCCAACACCAACCCATGCCGCAATCGGCACCGCCTGACGAATCCGATCCTCGTATGACGAGCGGCGCAACACAGTACGGGCAGGTGTCGAGGTTGCTTCCCAGGCTGGTACTGCACTCGCAAGCAAGGTAGCCACCATGCCCAATATCGCCCCTTTGACCAAGGGTGTGGTGCTGATCGCGACGCTCTGAACAGAAACGGTAAAGTACAGATCATTGATCGTCTGCGTCACCAGCGTGACAAGACCGCGCCCCAGCAAGACTCCGAGTACCAGTCCGGCCAGCGTCCCAATGATACCAACCAGCAATGCTTCTCCAAGCACCAGCGAAAATACCTGTCGCCGGGTCACACCAATACATCGCAACGTTCCGATCAGCCCGCGCCGCTGCACCACCGAGAAGGTCATGGTGTTGTAAATGAGAAACATGCCGACGATCAACGCCAACAGACTCAATGCAGTCAGGTTCAACTCAAACGCGGCGGTCATTTGCTCAATGGTCTCGGTGCGTGTTTCTGGGCGCACCAGCCGCACATCTTCGGGGAGCGCTGTGGCAAGCTGCTGGGCAACGGCATTACCTGCATCCCCTTCAGGCAAAATCAGATCGATGCGGTCGAGGCGTCCAGTGCTGCCAAGCCACTCCTGGGCAGTCGCAATATCGGCGATCAAGAGGGCATCAATAGCCTGCTGGCTAGTTGAGTCCTGTGGCTCGAGCAAACCAATGATCCGCGCCGTCTGGGTATTCTGGCCGATACGCATAGTAATCTCGTCACCGGCTGCAATACCATGCGTGGCGGCAGTGCTGGCCGACATCAGTGCACTCTCTGGCTCAGTCATCAACGCGGTAACATCACCATCAGGCGACAGTTCGCCGGGCAACAGATAGGGTCGAAAAGGGGCTTCAGCAAAGGGATCGATGCCGAGAATACGCAATGTAAGGCCGGGGTTTTCCGGCGCAGCCGCGTAGCCCTCGACCACAGGAGCAGCAGTACGAACGCCAAGCTCGGTACGCAACTGTCGATAGATGGTCTCATCGACGCCGTTGGGACCACCAACGATCTGATGTGTGGTACGGCCCACGAGTGTTTCGGTCGAAACCGCAAACGCACGACTTGCGCTGTCATTCGCCAGATCGATAGAGACCACGACCGCCACGCCCAGCGCCACGCCCAGAATCGCAAGACCAAACTGCCATGGGTGGCGTAACAAGTGTCGCATCGTTGTTTTGAAAAGTGTAGATCGGATCATTCGCCAACAATCTAGATGTCACACGGCGGTTACAAACCGCCGCTACAGCGGATTACGTGCTGCCTTCGACAGGATCAGGCGACGGCTCAGTGGTACAGGCGGCTACAAACCGCCACTACAGCGGATTACGTGCTGCCCTCGACAGGATCAGGCCTAGATGGTGGTTTAAGCGGTTGCAAACCGCCGCTACATCGAGCTATGCAATACGTTCGATAGGATCAGGTTTTGCCTGAACTCCTAAATCCCTACCACTGACTCTTCGAGCAACTTTCCTCCTGCAATACGAAACACACGATCAGCCATACTGGCAACATCGGTACTATGCGTCACCATCAAAAGGGTCTTGCCTGCCTGTCGTGTCAGTCTGTCGAGCAACGTCAGAACCAACTGACCTGTGTCGCCATCAAGATTCCCCGTTGGCTCATCAGCCAGCACCAGTTGCGGGTCGTGAACCAGCGCACGTGCGATAGCGATGCGTTGCTGCTCACCACCGGACAGACGATCAGGATAGGTATTCCAGCGATCACCCAAACCGATCTGGTCCAGCAAGTCCTGGGCTTGTGCACGATCTGCCGGGGAGGTACGGCCATTTAATTCGAGCGGTAGCAGGAGATTTTCGCCAACAGTAAGGGTCGGCACAAGATTGAAGAACTGGAAAATAAAACCGACTTTCTCACGACGAAACAAGGTACGCGCATGCTCGGAAAGTTGGGTAAGTGCCAAACCATCGACCCAGACTTCACCACCTGTTGGTACATCGATACCACTCACGAGATTGAGCAGCGTGCTCTTACCAGAGCCACTTTTCCCAAGCAAGGCAATACATTCACCCCGCTCAAACGTCATATTCACTTTCTCCAGAACGGCTCGTTCCTTCCCACCCTCAATATAGCTTTTGCTAATCTGCTCAAGTCTGATCAGCGGTTCGTGATAATGTCCATTATGGTCTGATGGGATTGTCATGGATATCCTAAACTAGTGTGGCCTCAACGGTGGCGCGTGGTTTGTAAGATTGTGCTTTCTGGCACAACTATACTAGTGATACGCCATGTGGAAAAGTGTGGATGTCGGGATGGTCATAACAGAACCGACCATCCCGTATGCGATAGGACCAGATCAGTTATCATCATCATCAGAGTCTTCGTCTGTCATCTCGAAGACTTCACCAGTCTGTGGGTCAACCACAACTTCCTGATCATCAATTGACTCAACCACATACATTACTCGTGCTTGTTCATACTGCCAACGTAACTCGATTTCTTCAGGCACAAAGCTCCCTTCCTGATTCTGGGCAGCAAGCATTGCAGCTTCATCAAAACTGATTTCGATCAATCCCTGGACGATAGCGGCGACGACTCGTGCACGTTCGGTTTGCTGACGTTCCACACCAACACCAGGTCCGGTGAGATCAGGCACATCGATTTCAATCACCTGTCGTTGCTCAATATCAACATAGACATCAGTACGATCACTAAATGTGACTTCATAAAGGTTGGTACCGGACTCGTGCCACACTTCAACGGGGTTCGTTTGATCAACCTGCTCTGAGGCAAACTGAACAGCTTCATCAAATCTCGCTACTGATGATACTGCATCGTTATCAGCAACAAGGTTTTGTGTAGCATTCATCACAATCCCCTCCGATTCATTCGGTGTATATGGTTGATCACCTCCAGAAGCCAACAATCTTGGTCCTATGTAGTGCGTAAAGAGCAGGGTCCCTCCAAAAAGTGCCATCACAAACAAAGCCCCTACCATAAAGGGCAATAGGTTGTGTATCCAGCCGCCGGATCGGTTCGTTACTACTGTATCTTGTGTTTCTGGCAACTCAAGTGTTTCGTACATCTTTGGTAATAGCACCGCTGTCGTGTACTGGGGAGCCTTTTGTGGCCCATTGTGCGGCAACCAGACACGGACGATAGTGCCATCGCCAGGAGCACTCTTCATCGCAATACGTCCGTTGTGAGCCGTTACAATCGCATGAACGATTGCCAACCCCAGACCACTACCACCATTCTTGCGTGTACGTGCGCTGTCAACACGATAAAAGCGATCACATAAATGCGGAATGTGTTCAGGCGCAATACCACACCCTTCATCAGAAACAAGAAACCAGCATCCATCGGCTCCTGGCTTGAGGGAAAGCACAATCGATTTACCGGCAAGGGTATGATGCAACGCGTTTTCAACAAGATTGTTCAACGCACGACGCACTGCACTGGCATCAGCAAGCAACGAGCCTGGGTCGGTTTCGGGCCACTCCATGCGAATATGCTGGCCCGTCGCGAGCAACCGTGCCCGTTCGGTAATTTCTTCAAGCAACGGGAGTGGCTCGATCTGTGTAAT
>JBCDFA010000471.1:0-4720 GCA_039178835.1 Chloroflexota bacterium | reverse complement strand
GCTGGATCGACAACGACAGCCATTCCCCAATGTTGATTCCGCAACACACATCTACCACAGGACTAGCATCGCATTATGAAATTTCCACACACACCCATCAAACTGCTCGTTAGTACTTTTACCTTCTTCTTCATCACATTTTCCGGTATCGTGTATGGCAATACGCTCATCTCTGCCGCTCAGACTAATCTATCAACGACGCCGAATCTCCCAGCGGAACCGTTTGATTACGCTGGTGTCGTTTTACCAGATCATTATCTGTCCAATGGCTTTCAGGGCGGACGCCAGAATGCTGCTATCGACAATGACAACACCCCTGCCGATAATCCCATTACAAACGAAGGGGCGACATTGGGTCGCGTGTTGTTTTATGACACAAAGTTGAGTGCCAACGGGACGATTGCCTGTGCTTCTTGCCATCTCCAGGAGCATGGATTTGCCGATCCCAATCAGCTTAGTATCGGCTTTGGGGGCGGAACCACCAGACGGCATTCTATGGGGTTGGTCAATGCTCGTTTTTATGAACCAGGAACATTTTTCTGGGACGAGCGTGCAGCTACGCTGGAAGACCAAGTTCTTATGCCATTTCAAGATTCGGTAGAAATGGGATTGACTTTGGAAGAATTGGTGCAGATTGTGCAAAGTCAACCTTACTATGTACCACTTTTTGAAGATGCTTTTGGCGATAATACCATTACCTCAGATCATATTTCCAAAGCCCTGGCGCAGTTCGTTCGTAGTATGGTCAGCGTCAATAGTAAATATGATCAGGGAAGGACTCAGGTACAGAACCCCATGGCCAATTTTCCTAACTTTACCCCACAGGAAAATAGGGGAAAACGCTTATTCTTTGCCCCCGGCGGTGGACGAACCCCCTGTCTTGGCTGTCACATCAGTGAAGCCTTTGTAGCCCCACCTGCCCCCAATCCGGCAGCTACCACGAGTGCAACTAATAATGGCCTGGATGCGGTGTCGACAGATGATTTAGGTGTCTTCGAGACAACTGGCAACAACGCAGATATTGGAAAATTCAAGGTGCCATCTTTGCGAAACGTTGGTGTACGAGCCCCCTATATGCACGATGGCCGTTTCGACAGTCTGGAGGAAGTGGTTGAGCATTACAGTTCGGGTATTCAAAACCACCCCACACTCCATCCCACACTACGGAATGGTAATGGTGATCCGGCGAACTACGATTTTACCGAAGAGGAGAAAGCAGAGTTGGTTGCCTTTCTGCATACCCTGACAGACGAAGATATGCTCAATGATGAGAAGTTTAGCAATCCCTTTCAGAACACCTCAACGCCTATCGAGACACCAACGCCCGTGCCCATTGTCACACCTGCGCCCTATGAGATACATCTCCCGCTGATCAAACGGTAGTTACCGCTGTCGATTCGCTTTTGTGAGACACCTGTTTCTGGCTGTGAAGAGTCAGAGGCACGTGTCTTTTCCTGTATGCTGTTTGAGAAATGATTTGTGTCATGGAAAAAGAGGCCATGGTAGGTCTATTCCATGACCTCACTTTTTGATCATGCGCCAACTCATCCGAAGTTTCACATCAATATCACCTAGATTCGATCATCTCTTCGCGGAGGTCTTTGTAAGCGAACAAGACTTGTTGGTTTTCTGTTGGTCGTACCAGAATGATGGGTACTTTGCTCTCGTGCAGCACACGGTCGGCATTGCTCCCCATAACCCAGTGCCGTAATCCACTGTGCCCATGCGTTGCCATCACAATCACATCCACATCGCGATAGACCGCCTCATGGATGATTTCGGTTGCTGGCCATCCAACCGACACGGTAGGTGTGACCCGTAGTTCTGTGTGACGCAATTCATCGGCCAGAGCACACAACTCCCGTGCCACTTCATGTCTTTGTGGCGTGGTCATGCCAATCGGCGCCACATAGCGTTCAAGCGATGGGAGTCTGCGCGGCGCAATGGCCTGGAACAGAATCATCTCAGCACGTGATGTAATAGCCAGATCGATTGCCAGGGGTAGTGCTGCAGTTGATAAGAGTGATCCATCGAGTGGAACTAGAATACGTCGTATGGGAAGCCTATCGAGTTTTCGTTCAGGGTCACCACGCACTAGAAACACCGGACACCGGGCAGCATGGACGATCTCGTCGGTCACACTTCCCACAGCCCAGCGTCGTACACCCTGTCGATCATGCGTTGCCATCATGGTCATCGAAGTGCCAAGTTCATTTGCTACCTCAACTATTCGCTTGGCAATGACCCCTGTACGAATATCAGTGTCAACAATGAGTCCTGCGTTTTGTAAGCGATATGCGACTGACTGAAGGTAGTTGTCTGCATGTGTATATTGTGCTTCCCATACTTGCTGTTCGAGATTAACACTGTGATGAAACGGATCTCCTACACCACGCATTGCTGTAACTAAGCTATTGCTTGTGTGGTCTTGATACAGCTTGGTCCTGATCTTGTGTGAGATAACGTGCAGGAGCTGAACCCGTGCATTGAGTAATGGGGCCAACCGCTCGACATGTGGCAGCACCTGCTCTGCGAAAACGGAACCATCAAGTGGAATTAGAATAATGTTCATACCAGCCTCCTTTATGGTGAGGTCGGATACGAGTTGCGATCTCTCATCTTCCAGAATTGGTAGGTGGGTTTGGTTGGGTCCTCTACCATCACATCATAGCCTGAAAAACAACCAAGTAACGAGAACGAGTTCCCACACGGGGTGGTTGTTCGATAACCTCGAAGCTACCAGTGCTCAAGGGATGCAATAGTCTTTGAAAGGGGAAAGTAATAAATATACCAGTTGGTATTCTGATATGGGTTAAGAGCATAATATTGCTGTTCGGTGATCTTCAGCTTTTCACCACTGACATGTAGGAAGTACGTATCGACCTCGTCACCCTCTCGTCTTTCCAGTATGATTGATCCAGAAACACGATGAACAATACGCGTGCGTCGATCTTGTCGTTTCTGCAGCACACGTCGTATTATATACAGAATAGCGTATACCGACCCAACTACGATGAACAAAGGGAAAAGCAATATTCCAGCCAGTTCATATGGTATTCCTGCCATGTCAGTAAAACCCGACAGTACTGCACCAAATAACAGTACAAACATAAACAACGCCACAATGCTGAAAAAAGCTCCGGTCAAAGTCCAAGAACCCAAAAAAACGATAAACAATATTTCAATGACAGATGTTTGGATCTGTTGGTAGGTTTGTTTGGGTGTGGCATAGCCCGTGCGATTGGCCATAACGTCATCGGGGGTGAACTGGAAAGCGATCATAATCGGATGTTGTGCCATACTGACCCTCCCTCGAATAGAGGTCAATCTGTTTCGTCACATGCTCATGTACGTGTTGCAGATGAGAGGGTTGCAGATCATCCGAGGTTATTGGTGCGGCCGATGGAGGTATATAATTGTATCATACGTTTGGTTATGCACAGGTAGACATACTAGTATTGGAGAAAAGCAAAAATTGTCTGGCTATGCGTTTGACAGATGTCATCATCAAACATCGGTATTTCCCTCGTGTGCAATGTAAACGCATCATGTTTACAATACATTCTTTTCTTTTTGTTTCATCAGATGTGCACTGACTGAGTCAGGTAGAAAGGTGATGTTGGGTTTACCCGTTACCGGATGTACCTGTATTTCTGACCAGACGTCATAGACCGCGTGAATGAGATCCGGTCGTAACACGTGTTCCGGTGTGCCTGATGCGACGATACGTCCCTGTTTGAGCACATACAGCTGATCACAATAGTACGCCGCCAGATTGAGATCATGCAGTGCCGCAATTGTCGTGACCCCCAACTGCCGTACCAATTCCAGAATGTTCAGTTGATAGTGAATATCTAAATGATTGGTGGGTTCGTCGAGTACCAGGAACCGCGCTTGTTGCACCAACGCCCGTGCAATGAGTACACGCTGCTTTTCTCCTCCTGACAATGTGAGAAAGGAGCGCTGAGCAAACGACTCCATATCGACGCGTTGCAGTGACTCTTGAACGAGTTGAAAATCGCCCTCGGTGTCGCGGTCGAACATGCCCTTATGGGGATTACGTCCCATCAACACAATCTCAAAAACCGAAAAATCAAACTCACCGGTGCGTTCTTGTGTCACAACTGCCATGCGTTGGGCTAGGTCGCGGGCCGAAAGCTGCCATACATCGTCTTGATCAAGGTGAATATATCCTGCGTGTGGTTTCAGTAATCGATAAATCGTACGAAGCAAGCTTGATTTGCCACTTCCATTAGGCCCGAGTAAACCAACGAATTCGCCCTTAGCAGCAGACAGCGTGACACTGTCTACGATCTTGTGTGACTCCACCGACCAGGAAACATTCTCTGTGGACAATTCCATCTGTTATCCTCCGCGATTCGTGAGTTGCTGTCTCAACAACCAAAGAAAAAATGGCCCACCAAGCAACGAGGTAATTACTCCGACGGGAAGTTCAACGGGATCAAATGCGGTGCGGGCGATAATATCGACCCAGATGAGGAAAATACCGCCCACCAACAGCGAGATCGGTATAACGCGTCGATGGTCGGTGCCCACGAGCAACCGCACCATGTGGGGGATCATCAGCCCGACAAACCCGATGGCCCCACTCACCGCAACCATCGTGCCGGTAACAAGTGACACGGTGAGAAACAACCGTCGTCGGAAGCGCGTCGTATTCACTCCCAGCGTAGCTGCGGTTTCATCGCCGACGATCAAG
>JBCDFA010000470.1:0-4725 GCA_039178835.1 Chloroflexota bacterium | reverse complement strand
CAGAAAGCTCTCAATGGTGGTAATACGAAGACCGCTACCGACTTGCTTGGCATATTTGTGTGGGAAGCGGCGCTGGACATGGGCTTCGGCATCGGAGTTGGGGATGACATACACAGTTTCAACCTTATTCTGTAATGGTTTGACGATATCTTGCAAGTACTCTGGTCGATTCGTTAGAAATGGTGCAATCACATCTTCGCCCGCTGGACAGACCGCCATACAGTAAGCTGCTTTATAATTGGCTTTGAAACTGAGGCTTTGCCACATCGAAGCAGTTTCGCCCTCGGTGAATTTTTCACGGTATTCCTGTGCATTTTTGCTATCCACAATAGTTGTGACCCAATCGTTAAATCCCCCCATAAATTCACGGTAGTTGTGGGTGAAGCATGCCGTGAAATCGAAATTTCCTTCTGGACTGATAGCCCCGACTGGGCATGCGGCGACGCAGAGTTTACATTCGAGACAGGGGTTGTAGTCAATAGGCTGGTGCTCAACGCCCACCTCTGTATCGATGAGGATGGTGCCAAGCAGGATGAAATTACCAAACTTGGGATGAATGACATTGCGGTGGATACCAATTTGACCAAGACCGGCGGCGACCGCAATCGGCTTATGTGAAATGACCCAGGTTTTTCCGGGGAAGTTTTGTACTTCCATTGGAAATCCCACAGTAGGATATAACGCACGGAAATTTTGTCGTTCTAATATGCTCACCAAGGCATTCCCAACATCATCAGTACGATCACCGGCGCTATGAAATTCGGCGTTTGCAATAGAGCGCATGGGGCTGCGAACAGGTTCACGGTTCATGCGACAGACAAAGCTGATCAGCGTTTTGGTAGCCGGAAAGGCTCTCAGAATATCATCACGTTGGTCAGCGATTTCGGATCGATTGATCGAAACAAATCCTACATCATCTGCACCGGCATCCAGACACATCTGCCGCAGGCAGTTGGCATCTAATGCTTGTTTGTGAGGTGCTTGTGTATGAAGTTCATTGCGCTCGTAGAACTGAATAACGGTGGGATGTTGCTGCATATTCGCCATGCAAAACTCCTGTTTTTATTAATTGAGTGTATATACACGCATTAGACAAAAATTTACGATTGACGGGAAACTTCGGTGACTCGCGCTAGTTCTTGCCGTAGATTCATCCAGTTTTCAAGACCGATTCCCTGCATAATAAGCTGCTGCTGTGCTTTCTCCCAGAGTGGTAGTCCGTCAATCACACGCTGGTGCCCAGCTTCGGTCAGTTGCACACAACGTGTCCGTCGGTCCTCACCGACAGTGACGGTGAGCAGACCAGCACGCTCCAGTGGCTTAAGATCACGGGTGAGGGTGGTTCGATCCATGACCATTGCATCTGCAAGCTGTGTGATAGTGACAGCTTCACCAATTTCCCTTAGCACCATGAGCAACGTAAACTGGGTGGCCCGTAAACCAACCGGCTGCATGATCTGCTCATACAGGCTTGTGACAGCGCGTGCCGTTTTACGTAAGTTAAAACAAACGCAATGAGTGCCTGAAAATATAGTATTGCTGTCTGATGTTGGTTTGTCTTGCATATTAGGAGTATATACACGTATTTTCAATGTGTCAAGTTTTGGCTATTCGCGAGTCTCATCTGGCGACACAGAACTCCTCGAATACCCTTGTGAACATGCAGTAATTTCTGATATACTGTAGTATCCTTGATTGGTGGTACCAGTTGTACTATTGAGCAACACATTTCAGAAAGCCGTTCGTATGTCTATAGCGCTCCCGTCGGCGTATCGCCCTGTTATAGCGATCTGGTCAGTCGCCTTCCTTAGCACTGCTATTGCCTTTGTGATCTTGAGTCTGCCTGCCATCACAGTAACCGTGTTGATGGGGAGCCTGATTCTTGCTACGCTTGTTGGTGTTGCCGATTATATTGCCGCCCGATTTGGACATCAGGGTGTTATGTCTGCTGCTCCAACACTGATTATTACCGGAGTGGCCATGGCTTCCTGGCCATTGACACCAATCGCGGTACTGAGTGGCACGGCTGTTGCTGCCGCTGTCTGTCGTCAACACCCCAACGTTGTTTTCCGTCGTCTTGGTGCTCGGTTACTTATCGTTGCCGTGATTACCCCCATCTATGATCTTATGCACAATCCTGATGTATTACCATTTAGTACAGGATTGGGTGTGTTGAGTCTCTTGATCATCAGTGGGTGTGTTTACACATTGGAATATAGTATTGCTGCTGGTCGAGATATCCGCAAATTTGTCGCAGAGATTCGCTCAGGCAAACTGAGTGCACTCCGCTGGTACATTATAGTGATGGTGCCACTCGGCGGCATTTTAGCTTTGTTGTGGGCTATTAATCCCTGGATGTTCTTCCTTGGGCTTGCACCACTTTTTGTTGCTCAACATGTGTTTCGTATTCAAGCAGACTTCGAACAAACAACTGTTGATCTGTCACAAATCGCCCAACAACGGGAAGATATTGCCAGACGTCTCGAACGCTTACTCTCGTTGACAACCACGATCATTGGGACACGTAATGTGCAGAAGATGCTTGAGCTTATCTGCGAACGCTTGGCAGGTCTGCTTGATGCGCCATATGGGTGGGTGGTGCTATTCGATGAACGTGATCAACCACAATTAAAGGCTTCCTACAATCTCGATCTTCCAGAAGAAGTTCGTTTTAATGAACCTGATAGTTATGCATTCTTGCTCAAACCAGTTGTGGTGACGCTGCTCACCGATGAACGACAGCAGGGGCTGGCACCGATGGTCCTGCAAGAGCAAGCGACGCGGTGGTCTGGTGTGCTGACCATCCCGCTGACAACCGAGCATGGGGTTCTTGGCGCTATCTGTCTGGTCTTTGAGCAACTGCGTGGTCTCGAGGCCGATGAACAGCGTATTCTCACATCTTTTGCGCGCCAAGCTTCTATGATGCTCGAAAACGCACAACTTTTTGATGAGGTACATCAGCAGCAGGCTGAACTTGTTCAATCGTCAAAGTTGGCAGCTTTAGGGACTTTCTCGGCGGGTATTGCTCACGAATTTAACAATCTGCTGGGTGGGATTATTGGTTACGCAGAACTCGGCAAACGTGTCAGAAAGCTTGCGGAAAAGAACGAAGCGTTAGATGTTATTATGCAGAGTTGTTGGCGTGGCAGCAGCATTACCCGCAGCCTGTTGACCTTTGCCCGTGAGGAACGGCCTCGTCGCGAACTAGCCAATATCACCGAGACGATTAACGAGACGCTGACGCTAGTTGCACCTAACCTACGCAAGGACAAAGTAAAGCTAGTTCGTGAGATTGACGCAGTTCCTGACACAGTGTGTGATGTTGGGCAGATCGCTCAGGTCGTGTTGAACCTGGTTACAAATGCCCGCGATGCTATGAAGCCCGATGGCGGCACACTTACGGTGAGTTTGCAAGAGCAGTATAGGATGATAGAGTTGCAGGTGTCGGATACTGGCTGTGGTATTCCCAAAGAGATGCAGGATAAAATTTTCGACCCCTTTGTTACGACGAAAGGCACACCCGGTAAGAGCCATACCTCTGGCACTGGATTAGGCTTATCAATCTCGTATGGTATTGTGCAAGAGCACGGTGGTGTTATTAAGGCACAGAGCGTGGCAGGCCAGGGCACTACCATGATCGTGTCCCTCCCGATCACGAGTGAAATTCCTCAAAACGATGAAGAAGAAGTTTTAACAAGACCCTAGATACATCAAGACCCTAAGGGTGGACCAAAACAACCGACCACTGATAAGCCAATTGTGCATAGTGATGGACTGGAGTGTGGTCGAAAGGTCGGGTGATTTGCGGGTTGTTTTGGGGTGGTGAGATGCGAAACAAGGCGACCTTTAGGGTTGCCCTTTTGAATGCAAATATTGCCTGTGTGAGAAGCGCGAAAACCCCATTGGGAAGGTCTGTAGAGAAACCCTAAGGGTGTGGTTGAGAGGTGCCGTTGTAGTGAGAACAGGTGTGTGGGAGGTCGAGCTTCAAGTGCGGTTAGTTGCAGGAATTAGAGGGACAAAGAGGACCTGGTATCTGAAGTATTCTGTTCTCATCCACAACGACTCATTTCAACTGACTCTATATACGCAGAAAGATCAAGGAAGTTGCAGACAGTTTCGGATGTTCTTTGGTTTTATGATGTAATAGTGATCTTCATCAAGTACAATATGTACTAAGTCTATTTGAGTAGAAAATGCACGACGATGCAAGCTATTCTTTTTATCGGTATTCAGGCTACTGGCAAGAGCACATTTTACAAGGAGCATTTTTTCCATACACATGTGCGTATCAACCTGGATTTGCTACGAACGCGTCATCGTGAAGCGGCTTTTCTTGATGTCTGTCAACAAACACGACAACCATTTGTGGTGGATAACACCAACCCAACTGTTGCAGACCGCCAACGCTACATCGAGTCGTCGAAACGGGCTGGTTATGAGATCATCGGCTATTATTTTGAGTCAAAGGTTGGAGATGCCTTAGCGCGTAATGATCAACGAACAGAAACACAGCGTATTCCAGTCCAAGGAGTATTACATACCGCGAAACGGCTTGTGTTGCCGTCATATACAGAGGGCTTTAGCCGCTTGTATTATGTTCGCCTGGCAGATAATGGCACGTTTTGTGTAGAGGAGTGGCGCGATGAAGTTTGATGAACTCGATGAGCGGATGCGGCAGTTTGAAACCGCCCACGATCACTGTGTGCTACCAGGCATTTTTATGGT
>JBCDFA010000469.1:0-4765 GCA_039178835.1 Chloroflexota bacterium | reverse complement strand
GGGTGCATTCAGAAGCACTAAATCTTTCAAGAAAAGACATCAACAATATCAAATTTCATCTGGCTATGCTAACAACAATGACACTAACTAAGAAGAGTAGTAATATTAAAGTAGAGAATATTCAAAACATTGACATATCCCAGATTGGTGATGAACTTTTGTCTAATCAAATATCTAAGATACTTCATGTCTATCAAGAACTCGGGGCAAGTGATCAAGTTGCTAAAGGTCCTCATTTTGTCAAACGATTGACTCAAGATTTTCAGGACACCTCATTAGAATAGATTATGTTTAAGGAATCACCCAGCAAGTCTTACAAAGGCAATAAATGCTGTTTAGTTTTAACAACGATGTTGATATACTACTATCTCAAGTCCAATACTAGACGGTGTCTCACACAAAAATCAAGATCGTGGTCTTTAACTATGATAACTCGATGAAGGCATCTACCAAAATATTGTGATATCGGACAGAACTAAGCAATGCGCGACGTTATAACTGACTGACTACACACTTTGTAAACATAGGCGCTTTTTGCTGATCACATTGTGTATAATGTCCATACATAAGCAGGAATCGACCCGAAAGGACACATAATGACCAAACTCCTAGATAAAGCAATTGCCGCAGTGCAAGAGCTTCCACCGGAAAAACAGGACGCTATTGCATCACTTATCCTTGAAGAATTAGCAGATGATCTAAAGTGGGATGTGGTCTTTACTCAATCCCAACATACACTTGCTGAACTCGCAGCCAAAGCACGGGCCGATATGCAGGCTGGCAGAATTACGAATACGGGATTTGACGAACTGTGAAATCAGTACTCACCGAGGATTTTCTCGTCCATTTCCGCCACATAGCATATCAAGTATCCCTATCAACGTCACACCTCATTCAATGAGATTGCCCCATGACAAAGATGCAAGAACTCCCCCGAGTCGAAGTACAATCCGTCGCCGAGTTACGCGCATGGTTTGAAGAACATCACACACAACAAGAATCCATCTGGCTGGTCACCTACAAGAAAAGTGTTCCCGATAAGTACGTATCGATCCAGGAGGTTCTGGACGAAGTACTGTGTTTTGGCTGGATGGACGGGCGGCGCATGAAGCTCGATGATGAACGGACGATGCAGCTCTTATCACCACGCAAAACTCAGCACTGGTCACAGACATACAAGGATCATGTTGCGAGACTTACTAACGAAGGACGAATGCACGAAGCCGGATTAAGGGCAGTGGAAGTGGCCAAAGAGACAGGGCTGTGGGACTTTATGAACGATGTAGATGCGTTGATTAAACCCGATGATCTGATTGAGGCGTTGGAACAGCACCCACCGGCTTTGCAGAACTACGAAGCGTTTCCCGACTCAGCCAAGCGTGATATTCTGCGCTGGATCAAGCTAGCAAAAAAGCCAGAGACACGCGCCAAACGGATCAAAGAAGTAGCCGAACTCGCGGCTCAAAACAAGCGTGCTTCAGGGACGAGTTAGAGCAATCATCTTCTTTGAGGAATACATATTGCATGTACTTTGATTTAGCAGAACAACCAATATGACAAACTCTATCAACACAACCATTCAACGCCGTTTTATACTCGGGAAACAAGGTCTATGGCCAGGCAGACGCTGGGCTGGTAAAGAAGGCACCGCCGAAGCATTACGCACAGTTGAAGCCATTCAGATCGATCCGGTTTCAATCGTCGCCTCAAGCCCCGACATTGTCCTGTGGGGCCGAGTTCAGGATTATACCACCGCATATTTGACAGAGCTTTTGTACACTGACCGAAAGTTCTTTGACTACGGCGGTGGGCTAATGATTTACCCCATCGAGGAACTTCCATACTGGCGGGTTATGATGGAACGACGCAAATCTGAAAAGCGCTGGTATGAATTTGCACAGGCGAACCCAACACTCCTGGACAGAGTCAGACAGGAAATTCGTGCACAGGGTCCATTGAGAAGTAGGGACATAGAGGGGAAAGCAACCGAGCATTATCGAGGTAGCAAAGACACAGGAGTTGCGCTGTACTATCTGTGGCTTACCGGCGAGTTAATGACGTACAGCCGCAAAGGGACAGAGCGCATCTATGATTTCCTGGAACACGTCGCACCAGCGAATGTGCAGTGGTCCGCCGCCGAAAGCGATGCAATCGACTATTTTGTGCGTAAATCAATAGCTCAACTTGGGCTTGTCACCGAGCGTGATTTTCGCCGTATCCTTAAGTCTGTGAGCGACTGCCCAGTTAGCTCACAAGAAGCTAAAACAAAACTGCGCGACATGCTGGAGACCAATCAGCTTACGTCGGTTCAATTGGAGGGAGGCAAGACATCTCGGTATCTCCTTACAGCTGATTGGCCATATCTTGAGGCATTGTCACAACAAATCCTGCCAGAGAGCTGGCAACCACTATATTCGGCAACAGAAGAAGTCATTTTCCTGTCACCGCTCGAATATGTGAGTGCGCGTGGAAGAGCAAAAGAGCTTTTTGATTTTGATTACATTTGGGAAATCTACAAGCCTGCTGCTAAACGCTCCTATGGGCCATACACGATGCCAGTTTTGTATGGGGACACGTTAGTGGCAAGAATTGACATGAAATTAGAGCGCGATACAAAAACGCTCTTGATCAACGGATTCTGGCCAGAACCCTGGTTTGCTGGCGGAGGTTCATTCGATCAGGCTTTGGCACAAGGTTTGTTGCGGTTTACTGCATTCTTGGAAGCTGAACGCATCGATGTGGCAGCATTACAAACCGATATGCGTATCCAAATCAAGGATCATATACAGAAGGCAGGCGTTTCGGTCGCCACCTAAGACAACGACTCATCATCTCGTTATACTATAGTAGACATAGATCGTTCTAAACCGTCTCTATTGCGATAGAAACATGTCCCCTACCTGATTGTAGTACATATGGAGACAGTGATGAGTACACGTCATCCAGCCATCGAACCATTTGCCTCAGGCACTCTCGAGGTTGGGGATGGATATGAACTTTATTGGGAACAGGTTGGCTCCCCTGAAGGCACCCCTGCTGTCTATCTCCACGGTGGACCCGGCAGTGGTTGTAGTGCTGGTGCACGTCGCAATTTTGACCCTAAAGCCTATCGCGCCGTCCTTTTTGACCAGAGAGGCTGTGGGCGCAGCCGTCCCCTTGCCTCCGAGCCTGATGTTAATCTCAACACGAACACTACCAATCATCTTATAGCTGATATTGAAGCTTTGCGTGAGCACCTTAGTATTGAGCGCTGGGTGGTTGTAGGAGTATCCTGGGGAGTAACACTTGGTCTTGTGTATGCCCAGCGTTACCCTAAACAAGTAAGTGCTATGGTGCTTGGCGCTATCACTGCTGGAACACGACGTGAAATTGCCTGGATAACCCGAGACATAGGGCGAATTTTCCCACGCGAATGGGAGCGTTTTGCGCGACTTGTGCCTGAGTCTGAGCAAAATGGTGAGATATCTGCGGCATATGCTCGTCTATTAGCCAGTCCTGATCCTGCGATACGTGAACATGCAGCATTTGAGTGGTGTCAGTGGGAAGACACCCATGTTTCCCTAATGCCAGGCTGGGAGTCAGATTCGCGTTACCAAGACCCACAGTTTCGCCTTATCTTTGCTCGTCTGGTAACACACTACTGGAGTCATGGGTGCTTTTTGACTGATAACGAAATAATGGCTGGAATGGACAGATTAGCGAATATCCCGGCTGTACTCATCCATGGTCGGTGGGATATCTCTGGTCCTCTGGACACAGCATGGGCGTTGCATCGCGCCTGGCCAGCGAGCGAGTTGCATATTCTTGATGATGCGGGGCATGGGGGCATCGGCTTTCCTGAAGCAATGACAGCTGCTTTAGATACATTGCGGAACATACCGTAAATAAGGTTTGTACATAGCACCAACTACTACTCAGACTCATATCCTTCCAATACTACAAAGCCCCAGCAAAATAAACCGTACACCTGACATGACTTAGAACGATTGAATATCAAGTCGAGGACGGCCAATATGCACAATGGCGGGTCGCTTCACGGCGTGACCATGTCTGAAAAGATAAACTCTTCACAGCTTAGATTCATAAAAACCAAAATTGCCACAATTTTTTACTTTCAAATTGGTTAAATTTTTATTATAATAGGGGATATAGTTTTCACGTTTCTGTGCAGATCACGTTCGTTACAATCCAGGAACGCTAACTCTTTCGCCTTTGACCACACTCGAAGTGTATCCGGCTAAGCCCCATCTGCTACTAACGCAATTCACTCGGTTCATATGGCACTCTACTTGCGGAGGGAAAGGTGTACAGATGAACATTTTCCTAGCGTATCTCAGCTATCTTTAGCTTGAGGAGGAACAATGTTAAGTACAAAGAACACCTCAACTAAAGTCATTTATCGATGGCAGCGGATGCTGGTCTTTGCGGTGGTTGGTCTACTATTCGTGAGTGCTGCCAGTGTCAACCCACTCGTCAATTCGCGTTCTGGAAATGTGTACGCTTCAACCACGGACGATATCAACCAGCCAATACGCAACACCCAGCCTCACATAGCATTGAGCGAATGTGCCACCGAATCCGAAGACAAAGCAGCATCTGAGTATGTGTTCCGCGAGACGATGGACGCCTTTCCCACTGGATCAAAGGATGATGAATGGAAAGAGCTATGGCCGGGGACCAAATGGGCCAACGGGCCAGACGAAGGACGAGTCGTAGTGGATAATCAAGTTGCCTATGGCGGAACTGGCAAATCGACACGGATTCT
>JBCDFA010000468.1:0-4840 GCA_039178835.1 Chloroflexota bacterium | reverse complement strand
TGGTTGGTCACGCCCTTCTGAATCGCAATCGACTGGTCTTCGAGTACATGTTCTGGACCAGCCGGATCAGCTATGGCGTTATCAGTACCACCCGTGTCACGGTTGTCAATGGGTGTCCAATCACCAACAGCGTTTGCTTCGTTTTCGGAAAGAACATCATCACCAGTGGTTGCATCAAGAACATTGGTACCATCAGCATCCAGGTGTGGAATATAGAACTCGAAGATTACCACAACATCGTTTTCCGCTATTGTACCGGTGACAGAGGGGAAGTTGACAATCAGGTCGTTGTCAGGTGGGTTAGCTGCTGCATCAACCGTTGGTGTCTCGACTACTGTACTACCTGCTGGTGTGGTTGAGACAACCTGCAAGAAGGCCATGTTGTTGGGAAGCAGATCGATAATATCCAGATCGGTGATAATTTGCCCATCGGCAATATCTACCACAATTTCATACCGGCGCGGAAAGTTTGGCCCGGTTGCCGTTTCATCTTCGGGGCCAATATAGTTCTTGGTTAGGGTGAGTAATGTTGGCGTGACACTCGCTGAAGTTGATGGTGATTGCACAATCGGTGGATCACTACCAGGATTATCGAGTGGGTCGTTGCCGTAGATAAAGCCAGCAGTTGCCTCAATATCAAGAGGAGCACTAAGATCCGCGAGGTTGCTCAAATCGGCATTGACTGTGATATCGGCGGCAGGCTGGTCTGGTGTAAAACTACCAAAGGGCAGTTGTAAGACAACCACCTGTGTACCATCGACACACGGTGTCGCTATGCCTGTGAGTGGGTGGGTAAACGTCCCACCAGAACAAATAAAGGGAGGGATGACTGGTGTTAGTGGTGCACCAAGATAGTTTGCGTCAATAAATGTTATACCATCATCTACGGCACCGCCAGACCCATCGACTCCGGCTGCCGGTAAAATAAGATCGATGTATGGTCCATAGCCCACATCGGCAGTGTCCGGGTCGGCATTGTCGAAGGAGACCGTAAAATTCAATGGCTCGCCGATAAAGTGTTCAGCAGGAACATTCAGGCTTGCCACAGGATCAGCTGTGCCATCGGCTTGCACGATCGGAATGCTAGCGAAAAAGGTTCCCATGAGAAGAACAACAATGGTAAATAGTCCTAGAGATCGTAGTGCTCCTTTAGCACGGAAGCGATACATTGATACGACTCCTTCGAAAGGCTAACCCAGATGTAATAATGAACACGATCAAGGTTGAGACTTTACTAGATGGATAGAAAATTAGGATGGAAGTGCCAAACATACAGTTCTATTGCGTTTATAAAAGATGTAAAACTAGATAAATGATGACAGAGCTGTTGGTAGCACAAGTCATCTCTTTGTTCGGTGGGTATAGCCTATTGTTGGCGTCTGGGTTAGTCTGATCGAACGATGCCATAAACCAGAGGTAAATGGTTTGGTAGAAACTTGCAGTGACGCTATAGAGACACCAAATGTTGCCACAATAGCAATAAACAAACACAACTCAGTACGAACAAAATCACTCAATAGCGCACGACGAAGGCGGCAATCTGAAACCGATACCATGGCATTATCTCCCTATTAGCGCAACTACAAGAGCCTTAGAAATGATGTTAACGTTTACTTATTGAAAATTTTGAGAGCTACGATTATTAGACTAAAAAGCACTATCATCTATCGTAGAAAAGTGATCGTGCTATAGAGTACTTCTAATCGACTCCAAAAGGGCCAAACAATTGAGATCGAACTCATACCAAAAGCGAGACAAACTAATGTTTATAGTATTTGTCTTATGCGTGGGTTAAATATCTTTAACGAGGTGGATTTGTGAGGGAAAATTGATTTATATTTGTATAGTTGGAAACACGTGTTCAAAAGCAAGTAGTTAAAACAGCAAAATAGGCACAACATGATATACATTGTCCCTATTTTTGTGATATGTTTGTTCGATTATTAAACTGGCATTATGTTGAGGGTTGTACCAATAATGACCGCTGCAAAAAGAATGACGAGCACACCAGTTGGTGTATCGAGTGGGTGTATCGAGGCTGGTCGGCGAGCAACGAGAACAAATCCAACCAGAATGGCTGGGAGAGCGATAGGCTCAGCAAACATGGCCAGTGAAATAACAATAACGCCTATCAGCATGCTCCGCACACGTGCCGGTGCTGCCAATGATTGATAATTGAACGATGGATCTCGCCAGACCATGACTGCAATGGGAACGGCAGACGCAGCAATAACATATGCAACTCCATAAAGTGCAAGTTGTTCTATTACATTCGTTGGCAATGTCCACAATTCTTTTGCAGGTAGCACCAACCCTAAAGCCCATATCAGCGTCGCAATATGAATGAACTGATCCAGCATAAAGGGAATGATTGGTGGCTTAAAAAGGCGATCTGCTCGATGGACTTTCCACCAGTCTGCGACAACATGAATAATAGTAATGCCAATGATAATTGGCCATAGGGCCAGAACACGACGATCTACCAGTGCCAATGCAAACATACATCCCATCACAATCGCACCATGGATTACGAGGCCATCCCAGTAGCGCTTTCGCACAACCAGTCGATATGGTTGTAACAAAAAATCAGCAACAAGATGGGCCAGTAGAAACAAATAGATCATCGTATACCTCACCTAAGATAACACATATAACGGATCGTTATAGAGCGTTTATGATTGCATCAATGTTTGACGTAATTGTTCGAGACTCAGGACACTAATACGGGCTCTCGCAATACGAATTAAACCCTGATCGCGTAATGTCGACAGTACACGGTTAACGGTCTCACGTGTGGTGCCCGACAGACTTGCCAGATCGTCCTGCGTGATTCGCAGATCGATACTGCTTGTCTGATGGTGGTTGTGGGCATTGGCGGCCAATGTGACCAACTGCTGTACCACACGTTGTGGAGCAGGCTGACTGGTAAGATTCTCAACATAATTATTGGTATGGCGTAATCGACTTGCCAGGGCTTCCAACACGGCAACAGCAACAGGCGGACAGGTGCCAATAAGGTCAAGAAACCCCGACCGATGGAGTGTTAACGTCGTCGTTCCCTGCATTGCTTCAGCACTTGCAGAACGCGGTTGGCCATCAAGCAGTGCAAGTTCGCCAAAGAAATCACCCTTTCGGAAGATGGTCACTGCTAATTCTTGGCCCGTTTCGTTCACCGTAAAAATACGAACCTGCCCATCGACAATAATGTACAGCGTGCTACCCATACTGCCCTGATCAAAGATAAGATCACTCCGCTCAAACGTTTGGATGCCAAGTCGTGTGGCGAGCAGATTGGATTGCTCGTCGGTCAATTCTACAAAGGCTGGTATGTCACGTATAAATTTACTTTTGTTCATTAGTAACTCCACCGACCTCACAGAATTCTCATTCTTACATTATTATATTCTCAGGTCGAAATAAATTCTATGATCATCATCACGTACATTTCGATAAAGACATGTTTATATACGGATCTTTTGCTGTAGGGTTTGGCAACAATCTCTGCGTCTGGTATTATTGGGTATATGATTTGGGCTATTTCTGACTTGCATCTCTCTGCGGCACGTCCCAAGCCAATGGACATCTTTGGTGACCGTTGGCGTGATCATCCGCAACGTATTGCAACTGCATGGCGCAAGTGTGTCCGTGCCGACGATATTGTGTTAGTTGCTGGTGATATTTCGTGGGCAATGAAGCTCGAGGAGGCGCTGCCCGATCTTGAATGGATTGATGCACTACCAGGTCGCAAAGTGCTCTCAAAGGGTAACCACGATTATTGGTGGCAGCGTGCTGGGCCGTTACGACCACATCTTCCTCCATCTATCTCCATCGTTGAGGCGAGTGCCGTTGATGTTGGGGATGCGGTCGTGTGTGGAACACGTGGCTGGATTACGCCTGAGACTCCGGGCTTTCAAGAAGCGACGGATCTGCGTATCTACAATCGTGAGCTTGGCCGTCTTGATCGCGCCATTGCAGCTGCTCAGAAGCTGGCAGAAGATACAAAACCTATTATCGTTATGTTTCATTATCCACCATTTCTAGATAAGGCACCGACGGAATTTTCGCAGCGTATCAGTGCAAGTGGTGCAGCAGCATGTATCTATGGCCATCTCCATCGTGTACACGACTGGCATATCGCAAAACAGGGCATAATTGATGGAGTATTTTATCAATTGACGGCTTGCGATTATTTACAGTTTGGCCCAGTAGCAGTCCGTGGTCTGGAACAGCGATCTTCTGGGGCAACTGATAATGAAGCCTCCCCTTCGACCGATTCGACTCAAAGAGATAAGGGACATTGATATGAATGCACAGGTTCGTATTCGGGAGATGCTCAACTATAGTTTCGATGTACTCCGTCATCCCAGTGTCAAAACATTCCGTTTCTATAGTGCGCGGTCTTCAGATAGTGATGCACTTACCTATGTTGCTGTTGTAGCCTTTATTATCGGCTTAATCAGTATTTTTATAGGTGGTGTCGGCAGTGCCATGAATCTGTTGTTGACCATGGTTAACACCCTCTTCAATTTTTATATTTTTGCTGGGGTTGTCTACTTTGTGGGCAAACAATTTGGTGGGGGAGGTGAATTTGAGCCCGTGGTGTATACATTCTCATTATTTCATGTTCCTATTTTGCTTCTCACGTGGTTGTTCCAATTAGCAGTGGTATACATTGTTCCTGATCTGAGCCTGTTCATTTACATCAATCTCTTGGGTGCCGCAGCCCAGGCATTCTATGCCTATCTTGCGGTACAGGCTTGTCTCTATTTCTCACGTCGCCTGGATGCACTCCTGACCGTTGGTGCGGGAATACTGGTGTTCTGGGTGATTCAGCAATTAT
>JBCDFA010000467.1:0-4842 GCA_039178835.1 Chloroflexota bacterium | reverse complement strand
GGGATTGCATCGAATGAGCCAAAATGGTTTTTTACCTGACGCAGGAGTAACTTATGATAATTTTTTGGTGGCGTGTTCATGTATCTCAATTATAACTAGAAACGAACCATGGCTATGTTCACATATCGTTGATGCGTTCTGAAAAGGTGGTAATAGTCATTGTCTGATTGTGGAGTTCCGATTGAGCGTTCAGATCGAATGGTGCAATTTCCCCATTTGAATAGAAACCAGTAAACACCGCTTGCTTACCCAGAGTCTCTCGCACATTCTCAATCTCTTCCTCAACACGTTGCTTTAGGACCAACTTGCGACCAACGCAACTGATGAGGATAGCCAACTCTGGCGCAACAGGACCCACAGTCGCGTAACTTGACTGTGCTGCCTGACTGGCTCCATCGATAAGTCGATCAAAGTTGGCTTTCATCAAGCGCACATAGGCTCCTTCAGGAACATCTCCTGCAAAAATGATGCTCTGGTCAGTTTCATTGACACCCAATATGGTACGCACAACCCCACGTTCACTAGCAGGATGACGCAAACTGAGTGGAAAAAGCAGACCACTGGAAGGAAGTTCCTGAGCATACTCACCAAGGTATTTTTTGTAGAGCGCCAAAGCTGATTGGCCATCCAACTCATACAGGATGTTCTCATGCGAACGTGTTACAAGTCGCTCAGGGCCAAAAGGGTCCCAACCGCCAAATGAGCCATAACCAACTTTGAGATCGTCGCCATACAATCCAATCGCGGCAATACGTGAGTCACTGATCTCGTCATTGAACCACACCAATGTCTGCTCAAAACGGGCATTGTCTGCTGCCAGACCGCCCGTCACAGTGACATGCGCCGGAAGATCACTCAACATCCCACGCACCAGTTCGCTGCCGTTGACATTGGTGCCATCAGAGAAGACCAACACATGGGCTAACTGTTCCTGATAGAGCGCTGCAGCAAGACGCACACCGGCGTGAAAGCTGTCTTGCATTTCGTGCAAACTCACAGCGGCACTACGAACCATGGTGCGCTCAAATGTAATGGCAGTCACAACCAGCGAGTCATCAAGCACATGGTTACCCTGAATCTCACCTGCAGTTGAACATCCTACCAATGAGGCATAGGGATAGGCCTGACGAACGGTATTGATAAGTTCAGTTTCACGCAGGTGTTCCACTGTACCAAATACAAGTACCAGTTGGGCCAGGGAGGGCGACTGACCAGGCATGAGAGGGAACCAACCTCGTGCAGGGGTAAAAGAGTTTTGTTCGATGTGCACGATTTGTATCCTTAGATGTAGCCGAATAATAAGCTCGCCAATTATAAACTCTGATCTTGCTTTGTCAATGCCAGATGTATTGCAAAATGTATTTTGGTGATGAGCTAATTATTGGTGATAGCAGATAAAAGAAAACAAGTGTCAGTGATCATACCGACACTTGTTCCTTCATTCGAAAAGGCTATACTTTTATCGCTCTACAGAATATCCTGCTTCTTGCCACGCAAGTATACCGCCTTGCATGTTATGAACTCTCGTATAGCCTTGTCCCTCTAAAAACGAGGTAACTTGAGCGCTACGATTACCACTACGACAGGTCAATATCACTGTTTTATCGGTTGGGATTTCCTGGAGGCGTGCGGGAACATCATTCATCGGAATATGGGTCACACCCGGAATATGACCAGCCGTATATTCATCAATCTCACGTACATCAAGAACCAAAACATCAGCTTGATCTTTAATCGAAGCCACCGTTGCGACATCAACTGTCGGCGGAAGTTGTGCCAGATCAACTGTTTCGACTGAGATGGTTTCTGATGTGGTGGTGCTGCATGCTGAGAGCAACAGAAAACATATGACTATCAACGATCGAAGGCAATGCATCATAGTTCTTCTCCATAAATGTGACTAGTACATTAGCGCCAGTATACCCAAATGAGTAATACAACATAGTTGTGCTTCACCCAAAGTTCTGCACAATATCGCAATTGTTTTGTAATTGAATGTTCCCAGAAACAAAGATGATTAAAAAACGTCATAGCAAAGTTAACCTGAAATTAACGTGTGTTTGTAACCGACTGCTTGCTTCCATCGTTATTCAATTGACACAAGAATCACAAGCCTACCAGGGCTTTGCACGCAGGCCGCAAGTAATCGGCACGATGACATCTCATAGGTAGTCATCTACTTTAGTATGCCTTGAAAAAGCGCATTTTGCAACACAACAGTGTTCTAGAAATAACGACGATGGCGTTTCTACGACCCGCACTCTATCGACCAACCTACCGGCTATTTCAATGGCACAACGCACGGCCACACGTTGGCCATCATACACTGGTTATCACGCTCTATGCTTTATTAAGCGTGGCGCTATCTTGGCCAACAGTCCTGCATTTCACGACAGGGCTAACCTCTGGAGGGATTGACGCCAAACACAACCTCTGGACATTCTGGCATACGCAGCAGGCACTCCTGGGACAACAACCCCTTTTTGACGCACCCTTTCTCTATTATCCACAGGGTATCTCGCTCCTTGTCCACGGTGTCGGGCCACTCACGAGTCTCTTTGCACTGCCGTTCTGGTGGCTGGGTCCCGAAGCAGCCTACAACAGTGCCTTGCTCATCGGCCTGACTCTCTCGGGCTACTGTACCTATCTTTTGGGGCGTGGTCTGGGGTTCTCCAGAGGCGTTGCGCTGTTCGCTGGGGTGGTGGTTATGTCATCACCGATGTGTATTGCAGGGCTACGCAACCACATTACCAAAGTATTTGTTGGCACCATTCCCCTCACCTTACTTGCTCTGCACTATACTCTCGATATCAACCGTAGCCGCTGGTGGACAGTCGGCACAATGGGGGCGCTCTTACTGACACTACTCCATACCGGATACCAGTTTATTTTTACATCACTGGCAATTAGTTTTTTTGTGCTGGTCGCACTCTACAGATCGTTGCCAGAACAGCGTCGTGAACTACTGATCCGTACAGTATTCCTGGGTGCAAGCAGTCTTGTTCTCATTGGACCGTTGCTCTTCGCCATCGTCCAGACATCGCAGAACTCAACCATTGCTGTCGATATGAATGCAGACTCGTTGCGCTCGCCCGACATGGTCCAGTATTTCTTACCTGTCCCGCATAGTCGATTATTTGGAGACTATACATCACAAGCCATCCAACCCTATGTCGACACAAATCAAATGACTCTGAATGAGGAGACCGCCGTATCACTCCCCATCGTTGGCGTGGTGCTCAGCATCGTTGCATGGTTTATGGCCAGAGGGCAAGCACGCTGGTGGGCCATTGCAACACTCATATTCATCCTATTCTCACTGGGGCCTTTGCTGCGTGTCTGGGGCGAGACTCACTTCACTCAATATGAATTACCCATTATCTTGCCTTATGCGCTACTGACAGAACTTCCCGGTCTGGAGTTTATGCGTTCGCCAGGTCGTTTTATGATGGTTGGGTTTGTGTTGCTGGCCATCACCGCCGGCTTTGGCCTACACAACCTCACTCAACGAATACCACGATATGGCCCCCTGCTCGTCGGTGTTGCCACCGTGCTTGTGCTTATCGAACACTGGCCCCAACCACTCCCACAAGAAGTGTTGCCAGAAGTACCAGCCTTCTATCAGACACTAGCACGGGACTCTGAAGAGTATGGTGTTTTTGATCTGCCCCTCAAGTCCTCAACAAGTATGGCATACAATTGGAGCGCGATGCACTATTCATCGACGTATCAGTATTTTCAAATGACCCATAACAAAGGTATTGCTGGTGGCTATATCTCGCGAACCTATGAAGAGCATCCAGTATTTGGTGATGTATTCACTGATTGGGCAGACACCCTCCAAATCAACGAACACTCGGCTGTCTACGATTCGTTTGTCGCTGATCTGGCCTATCACAACTACCGTTATGTTGTGCTCCACAAAAACCTGTTTGGGGCAGGCAACAACGACCCAGGTGTGCAACGATCCATCGAATTCCTCAACGCGGTATTTGTGGAGCAACAACCTTTCATAGACAATGAGCAGATTCGTGTCTACGCTGTTGATCCGCCAGAGGATACCACGACACTTCGATGGGGTGAGAACTGGCAACCGCTAGAAGCCAATGGACGATGGGCCAACTCCCCCGCATCCTTGATCGTCGATAGTTCAGATCGACAGCCAGTCCTGCTCGAACTCGAACCTGTCACTATTGGAGAGCCTGACCAGAACATCGATCATGGTCTGTTGATGGTCAACATCAATGATAAGATTGTGGACACCTCAACAATCACCCCTGGTCAAACGCTGAGCATCCCGCTTGGGTTATCTACGGGCGAACAGGAGATCACGCTCACCATTCAGAATTATATGGATGGAACATATATGCCATTGCCATTTGCTATGCATACGATCAACCTGCGAACCTTCGATCAGTTTGAACGGCCAGCGGATATCCTTATCAATGGTCGGGAACAAGACTCTCTGGATGCTCGTATGGTAGCGCTACACGGCCCTGGGTGGTATTCACAAGAAGCAGATTCAGGGAGTCGCTGGGGGCAATCACCCGCAGAGATGCATGTGTACAGCGACATTGCCCAGGAGGTTACGGTACAAGTTGCGTCGCAGCTTGTGTATGACGGCTCAGACACGTTGGGCAATGAGGTCCAACTACAATCCGTAGTGAATAATAACCCAACCACTGCGCAAACAGTAGGTGAAGCAGCTGTCCTGACAATACCAACTCAATTAGAGGCTGGATGGAATAACATCACGTTTACCTCGGCTGCGGGAAACTTTGCCCCTGATGCGTTCTTCCCTGGCAGCAGAAAACTCAGTGTCCGCTGATCACCGGTGCCAGG
>JBCDFA010000466.1:0-4845 GCA_039178835.1 Chloroflexota bacterium | reverse complement strand
GTAGTTTGCCCATCACAATGCGCCGATCCATCAAGTCTCCACCGACCGGCACACCATCCGTCGCGAGAACTTCGTGGGCACCAAACTGGTCAATTCGCATCACCGTCACGTCAAGTGTACCACCACCGAAATCGAAGACTAGGATATGCTCTTCGCTCGTGGCCGTTGAGGCATAGGCCAGCGCCGCAGCCGTTGGTTCAGGCAAAAAGGCCACGTCATCAAGACCGGCTAGCTCACATGCCCGACCCATGCGTGCAATCGCCAGTCGGTTAACCTCAGGGTCTTCAGAGTAATTTACCGGGCGGCCTACGACCATACCCGTCACTTCCTCACCAGTTTCGTCTTCGATGTTCTTACGAATGATGCCCAGAACGACGGCAATCAACGCCTCAAGTGAGTACTTCTTGCCAAAGACATTGGTGCTGTCAAAACCACTGTCACGGAGATGACTCTTGAGCGATTGAAATAGACGGCCTGGCGCATTGGCATCAACCACGGCATACAACGCCTGCATCACTGTCCCAACCTCACCAATCGTGAGTTCGGTTTCGCCGACATAGCGCCACTGGTACTCAATCTCACGTCCAACATTCCCTTCCGTAAAGCGATTGATCGCCTCACGACCAATAAATGGGACACCTTCACGCGTGATAAACAGGGTTGAGCGCATAATCGACGGACTATTATTGACCGGATCGAGATTGAGTAGGCGCACATGCTGCCCATCGTATACTGCGGCGCTGGAATTCGTGGTGCCAAAGTCAAGACCAACACGCATGAAGAACCTCCTTGTCGTGTGCCGCCTCTAACCAGCGATACACGGCTTTGTTTGAGCACGCCAAAAGAGCCGATGACCTGGGTACATCGACTTTGGGGCCCAAACTATTTTGTACTGTCGCTTTTGCAGTATAGATAATACCAGTACGCGGTGTAATCAGTCTTTGGATGTAGCTTGCATTCGCCATTTGCACGAGAAAGATGTGTATGGTAGCATCTCATAAAGATAGTCAGTGTTTATATACCGGAGGTTCTCATCCCATGTCGATAGATCCACATACCGTTGCTCAGACCCTTCTGGATGCAGATGCCGTCCTGTTGCGCCCCGATGATCCGTTTACGTTTGCGTCAGGCCTGCTTTCGCCAGTCTATTGTGATAACCGCTTGCTGCTGGGCAATGTCGCTGCCCGACGAACTATCACTACAGCATTCGTCCCCCACAGCGATGACGCAGAGGTGCTGGCAGGTACCGCGACAAGTGGTATTCCATGGGCGGCCTGGGTGGCCGAACAACTGGCACTCCCCATGGCCTATGTGCGTGGTTCCGCAAAGGGGCATGGTCGAGGACAACAGATCGAGGGAGCAGCGGTGGCCGGGCGTCGCGTTGTGTTGCTGGAAGACACCATCAGCACCGGAGAGAGTGCGCTGGTCGCAGCCGAGGCACTCCGCAACTCAGGGGCAGAGGTTGTGCGCTGTGTGTGCATCTTCACCTGGAGCTGGGCAGCGACGAACGAACGCTTTGAGACAGCCAACGTTCCGCTCCATCTCCTGGCGACTCTGCCAGATCTGCTAGAAGTTGCGGCGAACGCAGGGCGACTATCGGCAGCACACCGCACCCTGATCGAGGCATGGGCTAACGATCCGCAGGGCTGGCAAACCAATCACTAGCACACTTAGAAGCTCTGAAAACTCAGGTGTGTTTCTCTTCTGTCTCGTCGGATGCAGGCTTATCATCGGCCACTGCGCCGCGAGGCACATTAGCGATCTCAGCAGCGCCCTCCTCTTCCTCAGACGGACTCACCACTGTCCCAGGTTGCACATTGGCAATCTCGACCGCACCATCATCTTCGTCGTCGTGCTCATCCTCGTCGTGGTGGTGTGACTCACCATATTCCGTCACGAGACTCGCCTGTTTGATGCGTCGATCATACTCTTTGTATACCACGTCTGAAAAGCGTTGAAACCAATTGCTCATAGCCACAAACCTCTTCGTCTTATGTACATTGAGAGTGAATATTTATGCATTATACCCGAGAATGTGATAATCACTTCAAGAGCAGGGAGTAACACACAGTACATCAAGATGCACCTAAACTTCCACAGGAAAGAACGATTTGCGTGAAAGAAGAAAAGAGTATATACTCACCATATATACTTTTCGCATGGAGGAGTTATGGATACTGCTAAAATTTTTCGGAATGGTCAGAGTCAGGCCATTCGTTTACCCAAAGAATACCGCTTCGAGGGGAGCAAGGTCTATCTGAAGCGGATGGGCAATGCGGTTGTGCTTATTCCCGAACATGACTCATGGCAACCCCTGATCGATAGTCTGACGATGTTCTCAGATGACTTCATGGCCGAACGGAATCAGCCACCCGTGCAGGTACGTGAGGATGCATTCGAGTGAAGTACTTGCTGGACACGAATATCTGCATCCTCCTCATCGGAAAGAAGTCGCCAGCGGTCTTGCAGAAGCTGACTCAACAAACCTACACTGATGTTACCATTTCGTCTTTAACGGTCGCAGAACTTCAGTATGGCGTGCAGAAAAGCAAACGACCCGTGCAAAATCAACAGGCGCTCGATCATTTTTTGCTTCCACTCACCATAATCCCATTCGATGAACAGGCCACCATGAAATATGGCGAAATACGTGCACATCTCGAAGCACAAGGGACACCAATTGGCGCGATTGATACCTTACTTGCGGCGCAGGCTCTCAGCCACAACCTCGTCCTTGTGACCAACAACGTGCGCGAGTTTGCGCGGGTGCCGAGTCTCACCGTTGAGGATTGGTCTCAGCCATAGACCCGCTGTACCGCACAAACACCACCTGCTATTACACACCAATCACCGCAGTACAACCATACAACGTTATACAAACAACCGCCCTTTGAGCCTCTCACCTAGCGTGCATAAGTTAACATCGTGATTTATTTGGCTCAGAAGAGGTGTGATTCCAAGATTGTTTTGTGATATAGTTCACATAGAATAAAAAATCTGACGTTTGAGAAACGGGGAGCGTGTCGATATGCGAAAAATTGTCATTCCTGGAGGAGCGGGATATTCAGGGCGGAGTCTGTCTGATTATTTTGTTGGGCGAGGATACCGTGTAGTGGTGCTCTCTCGCGGTACGGAGTCGCAGGGGAATGGTGTTAAGATCGTGCCGTGGGATGGACAGACCATGGGAACATGGGTGCACGAAATCGATGATGCGGATGCGGTTGTGAATATGGCAGGACGAAGCGTAAACTGCCGCTACAACGACAAAAATCGCCGAGCCATCTACGACTCGCGTCTACACTCAACGCGGGTGTTGGGCGAAGCTATCAGGTCGGTGCAGCAGCCGCCCAGAGTGTGGATCAACTCAAGCTCTGCTACGATCTACCGACACGCCCTTGATCGCCCGATGGACGAGTTGAGGGGCGACATCGGCACCGGGTTCTCAGTCGATGTCTGTCGCCAGTGGGAGCACACCTTGCTCACGAGTTATACACCTCATACACGCAAGGTCGCCATGCGGACGGCGATTGTGTTGGGGAAGGGCAGCGGTGGCGCGATGATGCCCTTGCTCAATCTGGCACGATGGGGGCTGGGTGGTAAGATGGGGCCTGGAACACAGTTTGTGAGTTGGTTGCACCTTGAGGATTTTGTGCGCTCCGTCCAGTGGTTGATCGATCACGAAGAGCTGGACGGTGCTATTAACGCCGCGGCACCCAACCCCTGTACCAACGCCGACTTTATGCGCGTGCTCCGCTTTGTGTGCAGTCAACCTGTTGGCCTGCCATCGCAACGCTGGATGCTCGAGATCGGTGCGTTTGTGCTGCGAACCGAGACCGAGTTGCTGCTCAAGAGTCGACGGGTCGTGCCAACCAGGTTACTCGAATCGAGGTTTACCTTCAACTACCCGTATGTGTATGATGCTCTACGGAATATTGTGCGGGAGTAGGTTATCAAAAAATTTGCGTATCACAGCCCTAAACTGATGGCCAACCGTCAGACTGTGCATTCCATTCGATATCAGTCTCTAAAAGCTGCTTGCACGGTTTGGCAGCCTCAGCAGTACACGCAACAACATACAGCCATGCACCATCATCATCCAGTTGCGCTTCGATGATGATATCGCGCAACCCATAGAACTGTGTGGGAGCAGGCCAGTGCCACTCAGCCAATGGGAGGCGAAGATAGTTTGATCCAACCCGATCAAGAGCATCTATAAGAACATACCCATTGGCCCACCAGCGACATGTATCAGACCATTTGAGGCAAGATACCATCATCTGCAAGGCAAATTCAGAGACTGTGTTGTTTGCTCTGTGCCACAGATTTGGCGTATCAGCCGAAGATACATACACGGGCGGATCATCTAAACCACTATCATCAACACAGATCGCCCACTCGACCACATGCTGATTTTCCACCATGAACGACATATAATTGTCCACAAGCTTGAACTCACTGGGATGCAACAGGCGATCTTGCTGTGACCAGATGTCTGTACGCTGGCCAGCCATACTGTACCATTCGCGGAATGCTCGTGGCAGGGTCACGCTCAGACGCGTTTCGGCAACGTCAAGATCGTCTGCTGAAACACCATTAGCAGCTTTAAGTACTGGATACCACTGATTAATCAAATCTTGTAGTAGTATCCATCGCTCAAAACAATCATCTGGGATGGTAGCAAGAGGTGATGGCTCATTCATAGTGAGAAAACACAAAACCTTTAATTATGTCAACATGAGCGTGAAGTATGCGCAGAGCACGTTCATACGTAAAAGTCTCGAAATATGTTCAAAAACATAGTTTTTTATTATATCTTATTTTCTTCAGAGCCATATTGTTCTGTCC
>JBCDFA010000465.1:0-4853 GCA_039178835.1 Chloroflexota bacterium | reverse complement strand
GTTACATGTTTGTTTTTTCATATCATTTTTCCTTTCCTATCCAAAACTACACTGCACCCTCATTCTTTCGTCTGTTGTGGCCATTTGATCAATTCAACCCACCATCTCTGATCACTGTGTGGTTATCTGTAGTGGCCACATCAGAACTACAATTGTTGTAACAATCAAGACCAGATATCCTGACTGGAAAAACCCCAAAATCAGCAAAAATGGTAACATCGAAACCCTTAATGACATATACGACACTGCGAATCTCTGTACAGCACATTGTCGGGTTGCAAAGATGAATGCTTGGTCTGATAACAGCAGACAATCAGCTCGAAGAGAAGGATTGATGGGAACGTTGATGAGATTGCGGGTGTGCTCGATCTGCGAAGTACAATTTCACTTGTCAACAGCGTTCAAGCCCATTGATTGGAGTTCCCTTTTCGATACATGTTTGGTATCAGCAACCATCATGGAGGCAAAAAGAGAACCCCTTACTACAAACCAGCGCTACTAGAGACTGTTCCCTCGCATATGCGAATACTGTGCACGTAAGACGTGTTTAAGTACTTTGCCTGTCGCATTTTTGGGGAAATCTTTGACGAACTGAATATGTTTTGGGACCTTAAAATTAGCCATATGCTCACGGCAGAACGACAACAACTCCTCTGACTCCGCAGTGTGGCCCTGATTTAGGATAATGTGTGATGCGACTGCTTCACCCTTGATCGGATCAGGTAACGCAAAGACAGCAACTTCACCGACAGCCGGATGAGCACGAAGCATACGTTCTATCTCCGCTGGGTAAACCTTGAAGCCTGATACATTGATCATATCCTTCAACCGATCCACAATGTGAAAGTAGCCCTCATCATCGATGTACCCAACATCACCAGTGTGTAGCCAGCCCTGGCGAAGCGCATAAGCTGTAGCATCAGGCCGTCGCCAGTAGCCAAGCATAACGTTTGGACCACGTATGACGATTTCGCCTGTTGCTCCAGGGCCAACCACATGACCGTTCGCATCGACTACATCCATCTGAACACCATCTATAGGAATACCAATCGAACCAGCCTTCCAATGATGTGGATGGTTGTAGCTTGCAAATGGTGATGTCTCTGTCATCCCATAGCCTTCGTGAATAACCGTACTATACCGTTCGCGCCACTCCAACGACACATCCAATGGCATAGGAGCACTGGCGGTGAAGCAGTAACGTACTGAACGCAATGCCTCAGGGTCAACATCCACCTGAAGTAACTTGATGAAGACCGTAGGAACGCCAAACAGCACCGTTATGCTGTGCTGAACTATTGCCTGCACAACCTGTTCTGGATCAAACCGCTGCTGTAGCACAATGGTTGCACCAGCATGTAACCCATGATTAAGAATGGCGTTCTGACCATAGCAGTGAAACAACGGAAGAAACAAGGCGAGTTTGTCTTGTGGTGTTGTTCCACAATGATGCACTTTGGCTACACTGTTAAATTCAACATTCCCGTGTGAAAGCAAGGCACCTTTTGGAGTACCGGTTGTGCCAGAAGTGTACAACAACGCAGCTGGATCGTTTTTATGCATTGAGCGAGCAACCCGATCTGGGCTAGACTGTTCCAAAACATTGTTCAGGAATAGCCCATCCCCCGGTGCATCCACCAGGATAGTTTGACGGAGAGATGGCAGATCCGTTGGGTCAAGCATATCCCGAAGCTCTGTTGTGGTAATTAATATGGTGGCTTCGCTATCGTTCAGGATAAACGTTGCCTCACCTCGTTTAAGCATGGTATTCAACGACACGGCAACTGCACCAATCTTTAAAATGCCGAAGTAACAGAATACAAATGCGAATGAGTTGGGGAGCCATAGTGCAACGCGATCTCCCACACCAACATCTAGCCCATGCAAACCATTCGCCATACGACTGGCACATATATCCAAATCAGCGTAACTCATGGTCGTATTTTCAAAAATCAATGCTGGCTTTCGTGGGTACTCACGCCGACCACGCTCAATTGTGTGTGCGACATTCATTTCAGTACATACTCCTGGTGACGCATGGCTGGTTCAATCAAGTTCACTGTCTCATAGATACCTTGTTCGAGTGAGCCATCAAAATGAAAGCCCAACTCACAAAAACGGCTATTCGAGACGTTGTAAGATAGCTGATTCATGATCGGAGAGTCAACATACTCCACCGTGGTATTTGGTACATATGATTCGATAATATCGACGATACTGCGTACAGTTGTGTTTAATGTCAATATGTTGTAGACACACTTTGGAAAAATCGCGTTACGAATAATAAACTCTAATGACCGTACCGCATCACCCAATTCCAAGTAGGGGCGTTGCTGATCCATGGCTGTGCGCCAGACTGTAAGCGGTTGTCCCATACAGGCATGCCAGATAAATTTGTTGATAGCTGTATGGAAGCGCATACCGACCGACGCCCCGAAAATGGTGCCAAATCGGCAAATCACGTACTGGAGATCGTTCACCTCTCCTTCTTTTTGGAGCAACTGTTCAGCACGAAGCTTGCTCTCGGCATACGGGCTTTGTGGTTGAAGCTCCGCCAGTGGGCAGTCTTCATCAACCAGATTACGCTGCGAACCATAAACGCTGGTCGTTGAGATAAATACCAACTTACAACCGTTACGTGCACATGCTTCCGCTACCTTTTGGGTACCAATAAAATTCGTGTGCTCTATTTGATCACGGATAGCAAAACTACCCTCTGCATTCGTAATAGCAGCCAGATGTACTACTACATCGGCATTGGCAAAGTGCTGATCCAGATCGGCCGTGCAAACATCGGCATCATGAAACACAAACGATATGTCACGTGGCAGATCAAATAATGCCGGATACCGCTGCGTTGATAGATTATCAAGCAATACCACATGATTAATAAGGTCGGCAGGAAGTTCACGAATAAAACGTGAGCCGATATGGCCGAGGGCGCCGGTGATAACAAGATTGATCATACAAACTGCCTCGTTCTTTCTATAATCATGCGAGTCTGTACAATGCCTTCATCGAACGTAAAACGAGGATACCAACCAGCAAGCTGTCGCAGCTGCTGGGAGGAGATATGTACACCATCTATCTCGATTCGCTTACGCATATCCGGCCAGGGCACCTGAACGACCTCACTTTGACCAAACGTGGAACAAATCTTCTTGGCAATATCCATCACACTGAGGTGCTCATCGTGCGCGGCAAAGAGCACTTTGCCATAGATAGCCGGATTGAAAGCACTTTGGTAGAGGATTTCAACAGCATCGGCGATATACATCACGTTACGGGTCTGATGTCCATCTCCATACACTGTTATGTCCTCACCTTCTGAAGCCAGGTGAATAAAGTAATTCAGAAACCCAAACTCAGGCGATCCTTTACCATATGGTCCATAAAGATTTGCAAATCGTAAAACGACGGTTCGTACATCATGAGCAGTATGATAAATGTGGTGATATTTTTCGGCTACAGACTTATTGGCAGAGTAGATATCGAGTGGTTGCTCACCATGCGTTTCGTCAATAACAGGGTGCTGCGCTTTTCCAATAATGGTGCTGCACGACGGATATACGACCACGGCACGTGGGTTGTACTGCCGTACTGCCTCCAGCAATTTTAGATTGCCGATGCAATTAATCTCTGCATCAAGCAACGGGTCTTCCAATGAACGAGGATGCGATGTTTGTGCAGCACAATTGAAAATAATATCGTGATTACGAACAAGCTCCTCTAGCAGTACATCGTCACAAATATCCCCACGAATGAACCGAATTTCGTCCTGAATGTCAAACAGGGCATCAGTCGTACTCTTGAGCTGCGGCGCCAGTGAATCGACGACTGTTATATCATTTATTGGATCAGCTAAGCAACGCCGCACGAGATTGCTGCCTACAAAGCCAGCACCACCAAAGATAAGTATTTTCATCGTTACGACTCCATTTTTCTATGCCCAATACATGTCCAGGTTGTCACACAGCCTGTATTCAGTGTGTGCGGTTCCAGCACACGTCGATATCAAGCCCTATCAAAGATCATTGTTGAAGTTATGCCGCACTATCTATTTAGCCACCAGACTTGTTATCAGACGTGTGCAAGACAGTATTGTCATCGTTATATATCAATATCACGCTACAATTTTGTTTACAATCAACTTAATTTCACTATCGGTAGGAAGAAGTTTATACGTTGGCGCTTCTTGAAATCGAGATAGATATGCTTCACCACGGGTTAGCCTGACTTATGACTCTCATCCAGCTACAGCGTGCTCCTTTACTCCATTTTGGTGCTGTTGTGTCAAAGTAGCTACGATTTGTTCCTTTGCATTATTTTGGTGTTTTTGTGTCAAATAATAATCAATTGTTCGGTCAATTCCTTCGGTAAGGTTTACTTGTGATCGCCAACCAGTAATTTCAGCAAAGCGACTCGAGTTGGCCACAAAATTACGCTGTTCAATCTGTAGTAATGGACGCGGCGGCTCAACGTGATATACAGGCGCACGACGCTCAGCTACGTGTGTCAGTCGCTCGGACAGAAGCCGGATAGTGCTCGCAAAAGTATGACCCTGACCACTACCAATCACATAGTGATGCCCATTGAGTTGATCGATATACTTGGCGGCACGCAAGAAAGCATCAACTACATCAGAAATATAGACAAAATCGCGTAAATAATTGCCGCTGCCATAGATCGGAAGTTTCTGATTGAGAAGTCCTCGCTGAGTCATGATATTCAGTGTTCCACGTCCGGCACCACTTGCAGATGGGCCTGGGCCATAGACATTTGCCAATCGCAAAGTTGCACCACGCACATACCCCTGCCGTGCAAAATACTCCAGGTATTGTTCAGCCATAAGC
>JBCDFA010000464.1:0-4861 GCA_039178835.1 Chloroflexota bacterium | reverse complement strand
CGGGTATCCAATGGGTAGTAGACAACCCAACAAATACTGCCTGGGACTATGTGTACCAGGCCCTGATGAAGAAAATCACGGTACTGGATGAGCCTCAACGGCAGACCCTGATCCAAGCGGGCCTCGGATGGTTGGCAGATAATCCTTCAGACAAAGACTGGTCTTTTATCTTTGAAATAGTATCACAACGAGCAAAACAACTTGATATCAATCAATGGTATATATTTCTTAGGCAAGGACTTGATTGGATTGGAAACCACTTTGATGATATTCTATGGCATGCGGTTTATACGCGTCTTTTAGAGCAAAAAGAATGGTTCAATGATGAACAACAACTTAGTATTATTCAGTATGGTCTACAATGGTTATCCAATTTTTCACGGCATGATAAATGGCATAGCGTGTATGTGAAAACACTACAGACTCAGAACGCACACTGGAGTGGTGACCAGCAGTTCACGCTGATCAATATGGGGCTACAATGGTTGTCTGACTCACAAGAAAACCCCAAATGGTATGTTGTTTTCGAAGTTTTGCTACAATTAGCAAGTTCTAATATGCTAAATTGCCGAAAACTTGTTTCCCTGAGTATTTCGTGGATGAAAACATATGCTACCTCAAAAGGTGGACTTAGAATATATAGCTTGTTGATGAATAACAATAACGTAACGGCTCAAGATCGTGATGCTCTGTCATCAATCAGTATCAGGTGGTTACGACCTACTCATGATTACAAGGAATGGGCCAAGGTTTATGAAACTGTGCTAGTTCGAGCTCCCGAATGGTTTCCTGATAAGCATCACGAGATTACGTTAGTAGGTATAGAGTGGTTACAAGAGTATTACACCACTCCTGAATGGGTATTTGTTTATCAAGCACTACTAAATAATGGTGTTATGGGGGCAGATGAATACCGAACTTTATTGAACAATGCGGTACAATGGCTAGCAAACAATCAGACCAACCAGAGATGGAACTATATCTATCAAGCACTCATGGACCGCCCTAATCTGCCAGACACTATCTATCAAACGCTCATCGCACAGGGGCTACAGTGGCTAGCAAACAATCAGACCAACCAGGGATGGGCATATGTACTCAAAGCACTGCTCCAGACCAGTGATCGCCTGAAGACAGAGGACTTATACAAAGCACGAGAGCTTGGTTTTGGCTGGTTGAAAAAAAACCCTTCTGGTAAAGAGCGAAATGAAGTTTTTCAGATACTAAGACAATTCATAGACTTTAGTATGTTCCAAGAGGGTGATGTAATGACAGGGGAAGTGATAGGGTTGCCAAAGGTTGGTGCCCTTGTGAGTTTGGATACTGTAGAGGGACTCCTACCTGTTTCAAAGATCGTCCATCGTCGTATTAAGCACCCAAAGGAAGTCTTGTCTATTGGCGATGACGTAACAGTTTTCATTGAAAAGTTAGATCAGGAACGCAAAAGAATCGAGTTGAACCGACGAATATTGCTCCCCGATCCCTTAGAACTATTTACTGCACGTCATCAGGTCGGCGATATTATCAGTGGGACGGTCAGTACTGTTGCTCCTTTTAGTATTCTTGTTAAGATACAGATAGAAGAAGACTTTATTGAGGGATTGCTCCACAAAAGTGAAATGCAAAGTCTCGGTGAGAGTCAACCAGGTGAATTGTTTAACAAAGGTGACGCCGTTCATCAAGCTCGTATCATTCATATCGATGCAGAGAAACACCATGTCAAGCTTAGCCTGGATGCGCTACCTGAGGAAGAATGGCAAGCCAGGCAGCAGAGTGATCATTCAGGCGGTTCTGAAAAGTGCAATGAATAGTAAAAACTCTTGAATATACCATATTAACGCGGTGGTGTATCGTCCTGTGCGTCCTGTGTATCACTAGGTTGACCTCGCAAAAGATAGCGCCTTCCCTCACTGGTGATGCGCTCCATAAGTGTTGAGTCTTTCTCTTCAGTACGTTTTATGATCTCCTCACGCGTTAAAATTGGCTTAAGATGGACTGTTGCTTTTTGTATGCGATGTTCAGCGACTTCAGAACCAACTTCAACAACTTTCAGCAGGTTAAATCCCCCCTTTATTGTTCCTTCAACAAAGAAGTTGATCTCTATAATGACTTCGTCAATAACAAAGAATGGAACGGGATCATCTTCTTCAGTTTGAGTTGACACAAGATCATGTTTGACATCCCGAATAAATTGACCTAGACTCAAACCTTCCTCATTATCGCTCATATGTAGTGAACTCCCTTTCATAGCTATCAACTTACCATTATTCTAGACATAGTAGCAGATCATTTCGACCCGCAGACGGTAGAGGCGGAACTTGCGTGAGCCTACGAGGCCCATTTCTCGCTATCATACCACACAATGGGAACTTCATCAGCAAGAAGTGCCATATCCAGGAGGCAAAGCGGAACTTAGAGATAAGAATGATCACATGTTTGAACAGTATGTTCTTACATGCAGGATTTACCCCATCAGGAAAGTATAAAAATCGCTACTTTGCCCCTGGGGACAAAATGTTTCCTGGTAACCATGTAGCATGGTATCTAAGGACTGCTCAGGTAGGTACATGTCTGAGCAGTTTCCTATCCTTTGTCTATCTGGGGGGTGTTTCACATGGCGCTGGCGTGGCCACGCCAGCGCCATGTGAAAGTACCTGTGACGGTGCGTCACGGGGGATAAAACGCAGTGACGCACCCACACAACACCCCGGCCACGGACAAGCCGCGACCGGGGTGGGGGTTACTGATCAAAGCCGATGGTGAGATGGTACACCGGGACCAGCGGGATCTGGCACTCGGTGATAGGATCGACGAGATCGACCAGTATCACCGGTCGATGGTGATAATAAAACTGAGTGGGCTGATACCACACGTCCGGGTCGCCACCAGCGGCGGTCGCGACCGACTCGTTGGTGAAGCAATACTGGATATGCAGGGCGTTGATGACGGCCTGGCGTTCCAACGCATCATCTTTGATGCGTTCATTGGCAATCCGCCGGTCATACTTGGCCATCAGGACCTGCAGGGCCACCTCTGGGGCGAGATCAAGCTGCGTGCATGCCGCCGCAATCCATTGGTGCGCCTCGGCGTCATCAAGTAGGCGGTTGTGGAGCGCCTTGGTCGCATAATAGGCGACATCGGCGATCTCCATGAGCGCCCCCAGCTGGTCGTGGGCGTGGCGGGCGACCTGCAGCTCCTGCCACTCCTGCTGCAACTTGAGGGCGGCCTCCGGGTCGTTGAGTCCTGTTTGGAGTTGCGGCGCGATCGCCCGCACCACACGCAAAAATAGGTGTAGTTGAATCATCGTGTTATTCCTTTCAAGCACCAAGGCCACCGCAAACGGCGATCTTGGTGCAGGTATAGCTATGTGGTTTCGTAGGAGGAGCGGGTTAGCGAGGGGGATGCTGGTGGGAGACGTGACGCATGTGGTGTTGGACGCCAGGGAGCCACCCCAGTTCCTCGGTTCGTTGGATAATGGCCCGGAGGCCCGCAAAGTTGGGCATGTGATTACTCCTTACGCTAGTTCGTTTGGTGCGTGAGCCAGCGGCGCAGCACCTCCGCGTACTCGGGGGTATCGACGTACGACGCTGGTATGAGGGTCTGTTCCAGCGTGGCGATGAGGTCGGCGAAAGCGAGGGCGTGTAACTGCACCCCGTCGAACCAGTAGTAGTGCTGGGGTGCGCGTACGACGGTGCATATCCACGCGCAATTCCGCAGATCCTGGATGTCGTTTGGGCGGGCCAGGAGGGTGCCACCGGGGTGGATGACCCACCCGAAGCAGGTGGGCGCATTTGATTGCGCGAGGATCGTACAGTCCCGGTCGAGATCGCGGTGCACCGTTGCAGGCCAGATCATGCGCTCCGACACGGTCTGGATCGCCTTGATACCTTTGCTATTCATAGAGAAACTCCTTATACGATTCAACGACCCCACGATGGCGTCTTATCGTGGGGTCAGGGTTCTGTGTGTGGTCTTTGTAGGTAATGCGAGATATAAACAAGCTAGATAGGCACCCCGATCTGGTGCAGCCGGGTGTGGGCCGCTGGCTCGGTGTGGATGGTCCAGCCATCAGTGACGTACGTTGCATGGGCGGACCGGAGGGCGGCTACGGGCTCATTTTGGGTGAGGTCGTAGCAACGATAGTCCGCCTCCATCACCGGTCGCCCCGTGTGGTACGTGATCGAGCGACTCCGTGCGTTCGCGGTCCGGTAGACATGCGGAATACAGACGAACCCCAGACCCTGAAGGATCGTATCGGCGTCGTGTGGTGGGCTATGCTGCGATAACAAGGGTGGCAGTGTCCCATCCAGGCTGACCATCACGATGGCGTAGGCCATCCCTGACGGTCCCATGATTCGCTCGGATAACTGGTAGTAGATGCCGCTCCGTTCGTGATAGACGTGATAGGTTTTTGGTTTGGTCATACCGGGTGGTCCTTTTGATTGATACAGCAAACACCACCGTGAGAAACACGGTGGTGTGCTGGTTGGTGTATGGATTCTGTTGGTGGTGCTTACGTCGTCGTCGCAGCCAGGGCCGTCCACGCCGCGCCCGCACCGGTCACACACAGATAGAGACCCGTATGCTGGAGCGGTAATGCGGCGGCGACATGGGCGCGGCCACTCGTAGCCCAGGTCTGGCGCGTTCCATACCAGGTCGTATGGAGCGCTGCTGGTGGGAGATCGAGGCCCTGTGCATGGGCCTGCTGCCAGTCTGTCGCTGAACAGGCCGCAACCCCGACCTGGATGAGATCGAGATCGGGCGGGACCGGTGTCGACGCTCCTGAGAAGTCGGAGGGCAGAAGTGACGAAGGCGCAGTCGACGGCGGCGAGGGGGGCGGCGGCGGCGAAGCCACGCGCGG
>JBCDFA010000463.1:0-4910 GCA_039178835.1 Chloroflexota bacterium | reverse complement strand
GTCTGAAAAACAGATTCTCTCAGCCGATGACATCCGTCGTGCCGTCACCCGTATTGCACACGAAATCGCCGAACGTAATGAAGGAGTCCATAACGTTGTTCTAGTCGGGATACGCCGAAGAGGTGTACCACTCGCCCATCGTATTGCTTCTACGATGGCTGATTTTGAGGGAACCAAAGTGCCGGTCGGTGTGCTTGATATTACGCTGTACCGTGATGATCTTGCAATACGGAACCCCGCCCCCATTGTACGCTCGACAGACATTCCTTTTGATGTGTCGGATCGCACGGTTGTCATGGTCGACGATGTGCTCTATACGGGACGCACTATCCGCGCCGCCCTTGATGCGCTCAGTGATTTTGGTCGACCCGAACGTATCCAATGTGCGGTGCTGGTGGACCGTGGCCATCGTGAGTTGCCCATCCGTGCCGATTTCGTTGGCAAGAATGTCCCGACATCCAGAGACGAACAGATCGAGACACGACTACAGGAAATAGACGAAGACGGTGATGGTGTGTACATCCTTCGCTAGTCCATACGTTTTGTGTTATCAACTCATACTGGCGCTTGCCACAGCAAAAGGATACATGTATGACCACAACACCAGCGGATATGAGCCCCACAACCTACGATGTGAGTACACCACCACGGCAACATGTGCTTGATCTTGATGATTTTTCACGTGTAGAGATTACCGAAATTCTGGAAACTTCTTCTAGTATGAAGGAAATCCTGGGACGTTCTATTAAACAGGTTCCGGCGCTCCGGGGGAAAACCGTTGTGAATATGTTTTTCGAGGAGAGCACCCGTACACGTATTTCTTTTGAACTGGCGGCCCGTTCGCTGTCTGCCAACGTAGTAGGGATGACTGCCAAAGGGAGTAGTGTTGAAAAGGGTGAGTCGCTTATTGACACGGTACGGACACACAAGGCGTTGGGTGCTGATATTATTGTGATGCGACATAATGCGGCGGGTGCACCCTATCTGGTGACTCAGGAATTCCAGGGTTCGGTCATTAATGCTGGAGATGGACGCCACGCGCACCCGACCCAGGCGCTCCTCGATCTGTTTACCATTCAGGAACGTCTTGGGCATGTTGATGGCTTGCGTGTCGTTATTGTCGGTGATATTCTCCACAGCCGTGTGGCACGCTCAAATTTGTGGGGGCTTACCGCTATGGGGGCTCATGTGACCCTTTGTGCACCAACGACTCTGCTTGGTCCTGCTAACTACTGGAAGGCCACATGGCCTCAGGTAACCATTTCATCGAATCTGAATGACTGTATCGATGATGCGGATGTCATTATGACTCTGCGCTTGCAAAAAGAACGTCAGCAAAACGGACTCTTGCCAACCCTACGTGAATACAGCCATCTCTTTGGGATTACCACAGAACGGCTCAAACGTGCTGCCCCGCACTGTCTGGTTATGCATCCTGGCCCCATGAATGAAGGGGTTGAAATCATGCCTGATGTTGTGACGAGTATGCAATCGGTCATCGAAGATCAGGTGACAAACGGTGTTGCTGTTCGTATGGCTTTGCTCTATAAGCTGGCTGGCTCATCACGCCACGAAGAATAATCTGTCCTCCAAAGGATACATTTACAGTACATATTTGAAGCATGATCATAGATGGGAGCAGTATGCGTTACCTTATAAAAAATGGCAGTATTATTGATCCTGCACAACGTGTCGCAACGGTTGGTAACATTCTTATTGAAGATGGTATTGTGACCCAGGTTTTTAGCCTCGCTGATTTCAGTTTCAATACTGAGCCAGTTGGTGAAGATACGGAGATTATCAATGCCAAAGGTGCGGTGGTGGCCCCTGGTTTTATCGATCTGCACGTCCACGCACGTGAGCCAGGTGAGGAACACAAAGAGACTATTGCCACAGTCACACAGGCGGCGGCACGTGGTGGGTTTACGACCCTCTGCACTATGCCCAATACCCAGCCACCACACGATTGTGTTGCGGTTATTCAACAGATCCACGAGCTTGCCAAGCGTGAAGGGGTTGTCCGTATCGAACCAATTGGCGCGGTGACAATGGGGCGCGAAGGCAAGGCGCTCACCGAAATGGCCGAACTGGTTCAGGCGGGTTGTATTGGTTTTAGCGACGATGGAAGTCCGGTTAGCGATCCAGCGGTTATGCGGAATGCCCTTACCTATGCAGCAATGCTCAATGTTCCTATCATTAGCCACTGTGAAGATCTTACGCTGAGTCGTGGTTGGGCCATGCACGAGGGCAGCATCAGCACTCGGCTAGGGTTGCCAGGCTATCCATCCGCTGCTGAAGAAGTCCAGATTGCACGTGACATCGCGCTTGCCGAGCAAACTGGGGGGCATATCCATATCTGCCATGTAAGTACAGCTGGCGGAGTGGCACTGATCCGGGCAGGCAAGGAGCGTGGTGTCCGTATCACCGCCGAAGTGACACCACACCATCTGACGCTGACTGATCAGTGGGTTTTGGGTTCGCTGGGGAAGTGGTACCCGCCCGAGATGAAAGATAAAAGCGCGACATCAGAAGGCACAAACACCTCGAAGAATCGATCACAGGCGTTAGGTATCCCAAGCTGGCTCGATCCGACTATCTTGGCACCATATGATACCAGCACTCGTGTAAGCCCACCATTACGCACCGAAGAGGATATCGAAGCTTTAGTCGAAGGGCTGCGTGATGGAACTATTGATGCCATTGCGACCGACCATGCACCCCACAGCCAGATTGACAAGGATTGCGAGTATGGACTGGCCTCGCCTGGTATTTCAAGCCTTGATACGGCATTAGGTCTGGTGCTGACGTTGGTCCACCGCGGTGAAATGGATCTCGTCAATACGGTTGCCAAACTCACCGAAGGCCCAGCCAGTGTGCTTGGAAGAACCCCCGCCACGCTACGACCTGGCTCTGTTGCCGATATCGTCATTTTTGATCCTGACCGCACCTGGATGGTTGACCCACGCGACTTTCTGTCCAAGGGCAAAAACACACCATTGGTTGGCCAACAGCTCAAAGGGCAGGTCATGCTGACGATGTGTGGAGGTAAGGTTGTCTTCCGGTATGAGAATTTTGGTGAAGTCACCAATGGTACTGAAGAAGCGTTGAAGATCGAAGGCATTCTGGATCAAGAGGAGTAGCGCACGCATCTGCACATATCAGTTCAGCAGCAGCACACACCACTGAAATTACCCCGGTGATGTGTGTTGTTCTGTTGATAGCATGACACGTCGTTGACATCACTTCGTACAACAAAGGTCTTTAGAAGCTTGACTGCCTGATCTCCCCTTCCAAATCCATATATAACTGATTGATAGTGTGGAGCATGTGTTCACGGCTGAATAAGGCCTGTGCCCGCTGTTGTCCAGCAACCCCAAAGCGATGACGGAGATCGGCATTTGATAGAAGCTCATTGATCGCCCGTGCTAATGCCACTGGGTCTGCTGGCGGGACAACAAAACCTGTTTCGTTGTGGAGATTCGCATAGCTTGTGCCTGTGCCAAGTTCGGTACTGACACAGGGTACACTACTAGCTAAAGCTTCGATTTGGGCGATCCCCAGTGCCTCGGAACGTAGGTGGGCTGGTAAGACAAAGACATCAGCGGCGCGATAGAGGGCTGGTAGTTCATCATCCGCAATATCGCCGAGAAACCGAACCCGCGATGTGATGCCAAGTGCTTCAGCTTGTTGCTCTAACCGCTCTTGTTCTGGTCCAGTTCCACCAATTAACAGATCTGCATCAATATGTGGCATCGCATTAAGCAGGATGTGCAGCCCTTTGTAATAACGCAAACGACCTACGAAAAGCACAACGGGTCGATCTGATCGCCAGGCTGCCACTTTCTGTTCGTCTGCCTGTGCAAAAGGGCTCGTGTCAATGCCCAATGGTATGATGCTGCACTTTGTGCTGTAGCACTGCAAAACAGGTGAAGAGGCGATATAGTTTGGGCTGGTGGCGATAATACGTGTCGCACGCCTGAGAGTCCAGTGGAGCAGTGGGCGATAAACGCGTAGCAGATTCTGTTGGCGAACGATATCACTGTGGTAGGTGATAATGAGTGGTACGCGTTGTGGCAGGGTGTGATAGATGACATCACCTGGTGGGTATGGAAAATGCAGATGTACCAGATCAGGGTGGAGTTGCCACGACCATAACAACATTGCAACACTAAGAGGTGTTGAGGCGAGGTGTAGGGTTCGTGCAGCTTTGATCACTGTTAGACCTGGACGTGGATACTCGATTTCGGTCTGTGACGATGTATTGGTAACTAAGACCGTCACGCGATGCCCTTGCCTCACCAATCCCTCGCTCAGATCGCGCACATGATTTTCGATACCACCCAATACTGGATAGTAGTCTTTGTAGATTTGTACAATATGCATCTCGGGTTGTAATTTTCTGTAATGTGTGACGACCGGGCAATTATAGCATCTCAATGTTTTGTGTGTTCACCTTCAGTGTCGTGTTACCTGTAGTGTTGCTATAGATTTTGCCAAAGATTTGACTATGTATGTTACAATCCGCACAAGATATTATACTTGTGTATGTATTCACAAATGATGTGTAAAGCCGTTATACAAGGAAATTTTCTTTCCCGATGGCCCCGTGGCCTGCTATGTTCTATCTGGCAAAATAGGCTAGAGGTCTTGACGCTTTTGGTTGCCATCCAGATAAGTTTGCTTGGCCCACTCACTTGTATTTTCCACTGTCATGTGTTGCCCTTGATATCAAGACCATCTAGTACTGTGCCTGTTAGCAGTACTTCTTTGTATTTCTGTCATATCGTCTCAGAGACACAAGCTGATCCAGTTTTACCAACGCGAATATCTCTCCCTGTAAGCATCCAGCCCTTGGTCCTTATTGGTATTGTGACGATAGGTTCCGCATTATTGCTATTATCACGAATGAC
>JBCDFA010000462.1:0-4924 GCA_039178835.1 Chloroflexota bacterium | reverse complement strand
CCACGTTCTACCACTTCTTTTCGCTGGCCCCACAGGGCGAACATAGTTGTGTTGTATGTATGGGAACCGCCTGCTATGTGAAGGGGGCTGCAACGCTTTTATCCGAAGCAGAACAGGAAGCCCAGATCGCAGTTGGTGAAACAACACCCGATGGCCAGATTTCGTTAATGACTGCCCGTTGTATCGGGGCTTGCGGGATTGCACCTGCCGTGGTCTATGATGGAAATGTCGCCGGACATCAAACGACAGAAGATGTCATTGAGCGATTGAAAGGGTGGTCTACCAATGGATCTGACTGAACTCCATGCCATTGCAGAAAAAAATCGTCAGTCACAAAAGCCACTCTGTATTCACTGCTGCACCTCAACCGGGTGCCAATCCGCGAACTCTATGGCTGTAAAGCAAGGGCTTCAGGAAGCCGTCGATGCCCACAACATGCAGGATCGGGTTGAAGTCAGAAGTGTTGGGTGTCTCGGCTTGTGTGGCAATGGGCCTATTGTCGATATTGCACCAAACGGCATCGTCTACGAACATGTAACGTTCGATCAATCTGAATCGATTGTCACCGCATTGGATGGCGGCACAACCACAGCGCAAGAAGCTGACACCTCCCATCCGTTCTTCACCCGACAGACCAAAGTCGTGCGCGAATACAGTGGGCAGATTGACCCGGAACGTATCGAAGACTATATCGGTGTCGGCGGCTATCAGGCACTCTACGATGTGCTTCACGAGTCCACCCCGAAAGACGTAGTAAACGCCATCATTCAGAGCGGGCTGCGTGGGCGTGGCGGCGGTGGCTACCCTACCGGACTCAAATGGGCCACGGTAGCGAAATCTGAAAGTGAGAGTGGCCGCAAGTTTGTCATCTGTAATGCAGACGAAGGCGACCCCGGTGCATTTATGGATCGCAGCGTTGTAGAAAGTGACCCTCACCGGATTGTGGAGGGGATGGCCATTGCTGCCTATGCGATTGGTGCAAATCAGGGCTATATCTACATCCGTGGGGAGTATCCACTCGCGATCCGTCGTATCCAGCTTGCCATTCAACGCGCTAAAAGACATGGCCTGCTTGGCAGCCAGATCTTTGAGACCCCCTTCGATTTTCGTATCGACATCCGTATTGGGGCTGGAGCGTTTGTCTGTGGTGAAGAAACCGCACTGATGGCCTCTATCGAGGGAGGCCGTGGATCACCACGACCACGTCCACCGTACCCCGCCGAACGTGGTCTCTGGGGCTGCCCAACCCTGATCAACAATGTTGAGACGTTTGGCAGTGTGGTTCCTATCATTCGTAATGGAGCCGAATGGTTTGCCAACATCGGAACCGAACAGAGCAAGGGAACCAAGATCTTTGCCCTTACCGGCAACATTCGTCACAACGGACTTATTGAAGTACCAATGGGCACAACACTCCACGAAATCGTCGAAGAAATGGGTGGTGGTGCACCAGATGGCAAGATCAAGGCAGTGCAGACCGGTGGGCCCTCCGGTGGGTGTATTCCCGCGAGTCTCTTTAATACACCGGTCGACTATGAATCGCTGTCCAAAGTTGGCTCCATCATGGGATCTGGCGGACTAGTTGCGATGGACGAAACCACGAGTATGGTTGATGTTGCACGCTTCTACATCGAATTTTGTCGAGACGAGTCGTGCGGAAAATGCATCCCATGCCGGGTTGGAACGGCGCAGTTATATCAGCTCTTGACCAAAATCAACGACGGGTTCGCAACACCAATGGATCTTGAACGGCTCAAAGTACTCTGTGATCTGCTCCAGAAAACGAGTTTATGTGGCCTTGGTCAATCGGCGCCTAACCCGATTCTAAGCACACTACGCTATTTTCCAGAGGAATATGAAACGTTTATGCACCAATCTGCAAAACAAGCAATTGAACAAGGATAAACGCTATGGCCGCCAAAACGCTTATCATCGACGATCAGCACATCAGCGCACGTGAAGACGAAACCATTCTGGAAGCCGCCCAGGATGCTGGTATTACCATCCCCACGTTGTGCCACCTTGAAGGAGTAGGAGATGTTGGTGCGTGCCGATTATGTATGGTTGAAATTGCTTGTAGTCGACGCCTCCAGCCTGCATGTGTCACTAAAGTTGCGGAAGGCATGGAAATCCGCACCAATACCGAACAACTACGCGAGTATCGACGAATGATCGTTGAGTTGTTGTTTGTGGAGCGGAACCATGTCTGCTCCGTATGTGTCTCGAATGGACACTGTGAACTACAAAACCTCGCCATTGAATTAGGTGTCGATCATATGCGTTTTGACTACCTCTTTCCACGTTGCAACGTTGACCTGACCCACGAACGTTTTGGTATTGACCATAATCGTTGTGTGCTTTGTACACGCTGTATTCGTGTATGTGATGAGATTGAGGGAGCACACACATGGGATCTGTCCGGGCGTGGTATCGAGGCACGTGTCATCACCGACCTGAACCAACCCTGGGGCGAGTCGTCAAGCTGTACCTCGTGTGGCAAATGTGTCCTGGCCTGTCCGACCGGCGCTATCTTTCGTCGTGGGTCCACAGTTGCCGAAATGCAGCGTGACCGTTCACGACTCGGCTTCCTTGTTACTGCACGGGAGAAAAAACAATGGATCGAGTAACACTTGCAACTGTCTGGCTCGGAGGCTGCTCCGGCTGTCATATGTCCTTCCTGGATCTCGATGAATGGCTGATAGACCTTGCTGAACGGGTCCGAGTCGTCTACAGTCCATTGGCCGATGTCAAAACATATCCTGAGCAGGTCGATGTGGCGTTGATCGAGGGTGCCATCGCCAATGAGGAACACCTCCACGAGATCCAGCTTATTCGCCAGAATACCAAGACGCTCATCTCCTTTGGTGATTGTGCCATTACCGGCAACATCACCGCACTACGCAATGTTCTCGGGAAAGCCGAAAACGTGCTTCAGGAAGTGTATGCATCTGAGGAGAACATCTACGGTCAGATACCGATGGAAAAAGATATTGTACCCGTATTATTAGATCAAGTACGTCCTGTCCATGCAATCGTCCCTGTCGATGTCTATCTACCAGGATGCCCCCCATCGGGACCGCAAATTCGCATGGCACTTGAACAATTGCTCAATGGTGGACCGCTCCAGTTTGAGGGGCGCGACATGCTCAAATTTGGTTGACGAGGTTCTTATGCGTAAACAAATCATAATCGATCCCATTACCCGGATCGAGGGACATGCAAAAGTAAGCATTCATCTCGATGATGCAGGAAAAGTCTCTGATGCACGCTTCCACGTCACCGAGTTTCGCGGGTTTGAGCGCTTCTGCGAAGGCCGCCCACTCTGGGAAATGCCAGGCATTACTGCGCGTATCTGCGGTATCTGTCCGGTAAGCCATGTGCTTGCCTCGGCCAAGGCAGGCGATGCTATCCTTGCGGTGAACATCCCTCCTGCTGCCGAAAAACTCCGTCGCTTGATGAATGTCGCCCAGATTATTCAATCCCATGCATTGAGTTTCTTTCATCTGAGTGCACCAGATTTGCTGTTGGGGATGGATAGCGATCCACAATCACGCAATGTTTTTGGTCTCATTGCTGCCGAACCAGAACTGGCCCGAAGCGGTATTCGTTTGCGCCAATTTGGTCAGGAGATCATCGAACTGTTGAGTGGCAGCAAAATCCACCCAGCATGGGCTGTCCCTGGTGGCGTGCGACAGGGCCTCTCTGCAGAGGGGTGTGAACACGTTCGGTCGCGCATCCCTGAAGTACGTACCACAACACTCAATGCACTAACACGGTTCAAGCAGTTACTCGAAGAGTATGAGGAAGAAACCCAAACCTTTGGCACTTTCCCGACCATGTTTATGAGCCTGGTGGCACACGATGGCGCATGGGAACATTATGGTGGGCACCTCCGTTTTGTCGACGATAGTGGCGCGATTGTAGCCGACCGGTTGGATGCAGCCAATTACGACGAGTTTATTGGTGAGGCGGTTGAGCCGTGGTCCTATCTCAAGTTCCCCTATTATCGTCCTGAGGGCTACCCTGGTGGCATCTATCGAGTCGGCCCCCTTGCCCGCCTGAATGTGTGTACCTACATTGGCTCACCCCTTGCCGACGAGGAGTTGCACGAATTCCGCCAACGTGGCGGTCGCACGGTCAATTCATCATTCTTCTACCACTATGCACGCCTGATCGAGATTCTCGCATCGATTGAGCAGATCGAGCAGATGCTTGACGACCCCGATTTGCAATCCAGCCAGCTACGCGCCAGTGCCGGGATCAATCGTTCGCGTGGTGTGGGTGTGAGTGAAGCCCCACGCGGAACCCTGTGTCACCATTATGAGGTAGATGAACATGGCATTGTGACCAAGATCAACCTGCTCATCGCAACTGGACAGAACAATCTCGCGATCAATCGGACGATAGCCCAGGTTGCACGCCACTACATTCACGGCCCAGAAATTCCCGAAGGCGTACTAAACCGAGTCGAAGCCAGCATCCGTGCCTTTGATCCGTGTCTGAGTTGTTCGACCCATGCAGCAGGGACCATGCCACTCCATATTGAACTGGTGGGGCCTGATGGTGCGGTATACGATGAGGTGAAACGGTAAAGAGAACATTTGACATTAGAATACTAGGTTAAGATATGCTGCGGATAGTTACCAAAAATGCTATCGGCAGCATTTTCATTTTGGATGTACAATACAAGAGAACAAAAGTATGTGAGATTAGGTACAAATTCGATTTTCTAGATACGAACGCTATATAGAACGTGTCATATCTCTATGAGAGCCAAATCACAAACAATAAGTAATAAGCCGACTGTTGCTGCTAAACACCGGACATCCGTGGTGGTGATTGGCTATGGCAATGATATGCGTTGCGATGATGCGGTTGGCATTCATACAGCACAAACCATTGCTGAGTGGAATTTGCCCGATGT
>JBCDFA010000461.1:0-4932 GCA_039178835.1 Chloroflexota bacterium | reverse complement strand
GCACCAGTTGTAGCGTCATATTTTTATAGCGCTCGAACATGCACGTCCCCTCTACGTAGACAACATCTGATCTTGTAAGCGACGCAGATGCACAATCGTCAATGACTCATCGAGCTCCACATCATCGTAGGTTATCGGCTCGCCCTGTCGGACATCTCGCACGAGCATGCTCCCCGGGGCAAGACCAAGTGGCAGCAGCCGATCGCGACGCGCCGTCTCGGCACGTTCGATCAGACCGTAAATTGTGTAGCCCCCCAACGTATCCAGTGAGTCTCCTGCTTTCATATCTTTCTTGGCCATTGTGATCGTCTCGGCTACTGGTTGGATGTCGGTGGCCAGTGTGGTTTCTTGCTTCAGAACCGCCCGTGCAATCGAGATAGGCGTTTCCAGGCTGGTCAGATGATAGGGTCGGTAGAGCGCCCAATATGGCCCATTTCCCATGCTGAGGTACTGTAGGTCGCGCACAATCTTGGGGTGATCGGTCGTGAAAATAATAAAGACTCCCGGTGCCACCCCAAGGCCATATTCAACTGTTTGGGTCTGGTTCAGCACACCACCATGTGAAGAAGGCACATACACATCTGTGAGTGTTTGTGGCGTGACCGAAGGGCCATGCATCCCACGTATATCTGGTACAAAACCAATTGCGTTGCCCAGCGAAGTCATCTCTACCATGGTTTTGGTGCCGTCAACAAATGAAGTCAGCATTTTGGGGTTCATCATCTGCTTATGGGCTTTATCAGATAATGAGGCCGGTGTCGCTACTCGATCAAGGGGATTGTTTTTACCCTTGCCGACACAGATAACCTCGAAGCTGAGGCTCTGGGCAAAGTCATAGAGTTCCATCGCAGCCCCTGGCTCATCACCTGCCGTGAGTGTATAGACGACGTTGGCAGATTTAGCCATCTGGCGCAGGATGTATCCCACCGTGGCATCAGTTTCCACGTTCATCTGCAACACATGTTTGCGCGCCAGAATACAGTCTAAGGCAATCTTGGCACCGATTTCGGATATACCCGTCGCCTCAACGACAATATCAAGATTGCAGATTTTGGGCAACAAACTCGAATCAGTTGTCGCAACACGTTTCCCATCCGCGATGGCCTGGGTTGCCAGACCAACGTCCTCTGTCTCGACTATCTGCTCTGATGGAACGTTGGCCGAGCGAAATACCTCAGCGGCTCGGCCAGGAACAATATCGGCGATGGCAAAAGCACGCATACCATACATCATCTCCATCTGGCATACCAGTCCCTCTCCCATCTGCCCTGCCCCGACAAGGCCGACCCGAATAAGGTGGCCTGCCGCTTGATAATCTTTTAACAAGTTATACAGTATCATATGAGTCCCTTCTGGCTGGATACAATGCCACAATGGTCAGGACATCCGTTGAAGTTTCCATCAGAAACTCAATTACCAGCTATGATTTTGATAATAGTTCCAGGCCCAATTGGCGGTGTTGGTATTTTCGCCACAGATATATCACCGGGCATCTCAGGTTCACTTTGTCCGTTAAACTTCACTACCAGATGTCCCAACTTTGCCACATTGTCGTTCGCTTTCTCGCCAACCGACAGAATCTCAAGTGCTTTCTCACCAATGACAAGCTGATCGCCTGCATGGAAGTGTTCGTACAGTTGTCCGTGTTCATGAAGAATCGCGAATTCGGCTAGCTCTTCAGGAGCACTCATATCGAAAAAAACGAGAATGCCCTCAGCGATAAATTCTTGTGATAATGGACCAAGCTGGGCTACTTCTGTTTCATACTTTGTTTTCAACATAGAAAAAACACCTTTTGGGTAACTATCAAAATGTGGATTATTTGCCGACAGTGCTCTCGAATGGTGCTGTGGGGAAACAACTGTATCAACCTTTTCCCCATGCTCAAAAGCTTTCATACTACTCCTCGTCTAATAAAGTAATATGCTCCTCTGAGATGCCGGACACAAACAGATCTTCGGTGATAAACTTCATCAGTGGACCGGACGGAGTCGCTCCGTGAATGTCGATGGTTAAAACGCCTTTCATGGGGTACACACCGATCCGTGCCGTTCCACCACAATCGATCACCGCCACCGCAATCTCGTCAAAATCGGCCTTCGACTTGAAGCCATCAAAAGGCTTTCCACCGGTCAAATCGGCGATCTTCTGGGCAACTGGATGAATACCTCCACCAGTTACTGAGTAAATAAGATCTTTGCCCGGTTTTGGCGCGATAACGAGAGGGCCGCCCCACCCACGGACACCGCGTTCAATACGCACTCGACGGTATGTCCCATCTGAAACTGCGGGTGGATTATCTTCTGCAACTGCAACAGCGGGCTGTGTCGCTGCAACTGAGGTGGGTTGATCATCTTCAGGTGGATTACCAAACAAAACTTTTTTCAGGTTTTCCATAAAACTCATGATGTATCTCCAGGAATAAAAGAATAGAGAGTGGTAGCTATGATGTGACTACCACGTAAACATCGATTATTGCGCGTAGAGGCCAAAACTTGCGACCCAGGCAATGGCAACGGCTATCGGGCCAGTGATCAGTCGTGAGAAGAGAATGGCAGGCACGCCAATTTCAACAGTCTCTGGCTCTGCTTCACCAAGGGCCAACCCCACCGGAATAAAGTCACAGCCGACCTGGGGATTGATGGCAAACAATGCCGGGAGTGCCAGATGGGGCGGAATGCTTCCATTCGCAATGAGTGTACTGCCAAGGAGTGTCCCAACCACCTGGGCGATAACGGCACCTGGTCCCAATAATGGTGAGAGAATGGGCAGCGCACAGATAAGCGAGATGATCAGCAGGCCAACGAGACTTCCGGCCAATGGTGCAATAAGATTTGCGATGGCGTCGCCGATTCCGGTTGCCAGAATGATACCGATCACGAGCGAAATAAAGGCCATAAAAGGAATGATATTCCGTATGACTTGATCAACAGCATCACGGCCAGCTTGATACAACGCTCCAACAACCCCTCCAACACCGCGACCTAGAGAAACGAGAATGCTATTCATCAGTAGTACTCCTTAACTTATTTGGCTGGTGCAGCAGCTACATTGGCAGTTTTTCGACGCGCCCACATCATGGCCGTGATTCGCTCGGTAACAATGCCCCGGATAAAGATGACAATCAACCCGACAAGAAGATAGCGCACGGCGAGTGGCACAACCGACAAACCAAGCGTTTCAATTCCGGCAGCAATACCGAGCCATACAAACAGTTCGCCTGGATTTACGTGTGGGAAAATGCCCGTCGGTGGATGCACATAGGAGACCGCTGCATCATAGAATGCGGGCTTGAAGCGTTCGGGGAGGAAACGCCCCATTGTGTAAGCCATTGGGTTGGTGAGGAAGAAAACGGCCAGGAAGGGTAGCAGCATATACCGAATCGGGTAGAAAATGAGGCCATCACGGGCGGCCCATTTCCCAACGCCATCAATACGCTCGGGACCAATCAATGCGATGAGTGCGTTGACAAAGGTCAGAAGGATGATCAAGAGAGGAACGATGCCGGTGACGAGACCGACAAACACATCGCCACCTTGTTGAAATGTACCAATAAATCCTTCAGCTAATGCGACTAAGAAATCCATGGGTTGTAGCCCCCTTGCTAGGTTTCATGCGGTGAAAACACCCTGTGTAATGACAAATACGCTGTCGATGTGTTGTAGAAAACCTCCTTGTGTATTTCTGCCTGTTCAGAAGGTATAGAAAATCACACCTTGTTCACAATGAGACAAAGCAACTTGTAATTTTTTACTTTACAGATATTGAGAGACGCAGCGTTATCAGGCTGGCTCAGGTGTTGGTATTCCGGTGCCTTTCTCGCGTGCTTTCTGGAGATCGCTCGCAGCATTGATAAAGGCGGTTCTTAGCTTTTGTGAGACAGGTAATTGTGCCTCATCTTTCAGCATATCCTGTAGCGCAATGCCCTCGAGTGCTGGTACTGGTCGGAGCTTGGCAAATACCGTCCATCCGCTGAACTGTTCGGCGTGCACCACACGATCATATTCATTGATCGTCAGCACAGCATATGATCGACCCTTATAGCGGTCGCCACTCAATCCAACGGCAGTAAGACCATTCTTACGCAACTCGATCATTCGCCCATAAAAACGACGCATTTGCCAGTAGGCTGCACCAAATTGGGCCAGCCAGAAAATGATGAGTCCTACTACGATAGTGCCGCCATTTTCGACGATAACATCAAACATGGATACTCCTTTCGTTGTGATACGTATGTGTTCTATGTGTAAAGAGTTATTTGAATAAAACAGCATATAGCGGCATACTACTGCGAGACATAGTGTGGAAGTTCCACCTATCGGAGGGGACAGGCAATCAACGCACATGGGCCCCTAGCTCTGTTCGTCTCATACATATGCAGTTATCGTATTATGCCTTTGGCGAGAGATCGCTCAATGAATGATTTATGCTGTAGAAGCCGATATTATGGCTAGAAATTAGGCGTACTTGATATTTTGGTTATCCGTATGTAAATCAAGTACCTGTGTTGCAGTGATAGCATCCGTGATTAGTACATCAAGATACTGCCCCTTTAACGCAGCCAGAATAGCAGGTGCTTTGACATCACCTCCAGCTACACCGATAACAGTCGATGTTTGTCGAAGGGCCTCCAGATCCAATCCGATAACACAACGATTGGCATCTATATCAAGTGTTTGTCCCTCAGGTCCAATAAATCGCCCGATAAGATCGCCCACTGCTCCAGCCGCCCGATGGGCATTCATATCCTGTTCGTTAAAATACCCTGTCCGATAGAGACCGGATAAACGCGAGTCGATAGCACCAATACCGACTAGATGGATATCAACATTCCGTGCCAGGGAAAGCGTTTCGGCAATGGCCCGTTCGTTGAGCAGCGACTGTGCAACAGCAGCAGTTTCTACGAATAATGGTGCAGGCAGAAAGCGATGG
>JBCDFA010000460.1:0-4943 GCA_039178835.1 Chloroflexota bacterium | reverse complement strand
TCTGACTAAACAGCGGTTTGATCGTCCCTGCTTCCACGCCAACTGCAACGTGAATGCGTGGCTTATCATAGAACACCTGATACGTTTGTCCTTCATAGCCGTTGTTTTGTAAAAACGTCGCTGTAAAATCGCACCACACAGCCGGAGCATCAGGTGCGGCACGCACATTGCGATAGGGTGCACCACCAGCCTCACTGCGCCCCTTCACTGCCGCAGGTGCCACGACCTGTGGCCCGCCGCTGATGGCATCGGCAAGCACAGGCGCTAATCGGCTGCCCAGAGTGACTAGAAAGAGTTGATGTCTTCTTGCAACAAAATATTTTTCCGTCAAACCGCCGTACTCGTTTATGGGCGCATCGTAGTCGTAGGAGGTAGTCATATGGATGATGTCGCCACCGACGGTGCGCCCACCCCAGAAGCCAAAGTTGGTGCCACCAGCCCACATCCAGTGACTAAAGCCACTGGCGCCCACTGCGGTCAGTTGTGCCAGCACCTGATCGAATTTGGCAGGCGTTTTGTGGTTATGGCGACTGTCGCCCCAGTTGTCGAACCAGCCGCTCCACAGCTCACTCACGATCATCGGGTTGTCCGGCCAGAGTGCGCGACTCTGAGCCAGCTTTTCGGCAATGCCGCTCCAACCATTGCGGAACTCGGGCCATTCATTCATGGCACCCATACAGGTGTACTGTGGTACTTCCATCCCGCGCTCAAGGGCCATGCTGGCCAGCGTTGCCTGGTGCTGATCGTGGCCATACCGCCCAGAGGCCCAGTGCTCGTTCTCGATCTGGCACAGGATGATCGGGCCACCACGGGTGATCTGGCGCTCTGCCAGCAGCGGGAAGAGTTGGTCGAACCAGTGGGCCATAGCGCTCAGATAGATCGGATTGTCGACCCGTAGCTCGACGCCTTCTTTCGCGGTAAGCCAGGCCGGGAAGCCACCGTTCTCCCACTCGGCGCAGATGTAGGGGCCGGGGCGCACAATGGCGAATAACCCGAACTCGTGACAGAGATCGAGGTAGGCTGGGAGATCGGCAAAGTCGGTAAAGTCGAAATGCCCTTCGGTGGGTTCGTGCAGATTCCAGGGAATAACTGTATCGATGGTGTTGAGGCCACCTGCCTTCGCGGTGCGTAAGAGATTGCGCCATTCGTCTTTGGGGAAACGAAAATAGTGAAGTTGGCCGGCCAGCATATACAACGGTTGATCATCGATCTGGAGCCCGTTGCGATCAACATGGATCCTGTGTTTCGTGTTCATCATCTGTTCCTCGCATGTCCCTACCAAGTGAGCAGTGGCAGGTACACACGCTCTGATTGATTATTCAGGTCAAGACCGACGATCACCGGGTCGTATGGGGAGGCGCGATAGGGTGTAGGGGTATACAAATCCTGCACCTTGCCCTCTGTGTTGTAGTCGAGCACTGCTGGCTCGTCGGCGTTGATGTGCCAGATCGTAACACCGCTGACCTGGGAACTCAAGCTGGTGTTCGTAAGGACATGATCGAGGTAGCCGGCCTGCGCGTTGATCACCGATGTGTAGCGTTCAGCGAGAGGAGTGTGTTGAGCAATCTGGTTGACAAAGCCGTTGGTCTCAAGCACATGGAGAGGCGTTTCTCGACTATACGCGTTGAAATCACCAATCAGTAGCACATTACTACTTGACATAAGTGTTTCAGCGAATTCGTTTAAGGTGTTGGCCTGTTCAGTGCGGAGCAGGTTCCAGCACCCCTGACCAGTATCGGCATTTGGGTCGTTGTCGCTCGATGGGCATTGGGTACGGGGATGCAAATGATTCACCACCACCGTGAATGTGGCGTCATTCGAGTTCACCTGGAAGCTTTGAGCAAGCGGGGGGTGAGTAAACAGGGGATTATAGCTGCGCTGCGCGGAGCCAATGGGCGTTACTAGCGCTGGTTGGTAGAGGAGTGCTACCTGTGTCGCGGTGGTACCAGTCAGGTCTGGTGCAGCAATGGCTGCGTAGACAGGTGCGCCACGTCGCTCATTGAGTCCTCGCACCAGATTATCAAGGGCCACGGTATTATTTTCGATCCCGACCAGTCCCACAACACCGGTATTCATGCGATCCAATGTAACGATCAGCTTGGTACGCTGCCGTTCAAACTCTTCAACACTATCGGCTCCGAGCGCACCATTAGTGCCATCGTCGATGGTCGTGAAGAAATGCCCAACGTTCCAACTTGCTACCGTGACATTGCCGCCGACTGACTCCGGGGCGATACTGCGTAGGTTGATGTTTGTAAAGGCTGGGGCAGCCGTGGGGTGTAGTCGATAGCCGATGTTGAAAGACTCAAGCCCCATCTGGCCCTGGTCGAAGATGCCGGTAATGCCTGTAGTTATGTCGCCGGAACGCAAGGTGTTTTCCTCACCAAGGTATGGTATTGGATTAGGAAAATCGGTGTTGGAGCCATCGTCGAGCACAAAGCTACGGCGCACATTGTGGTCAGACAGATTCTGCTGGTCGCTAGTCGGAGCATACATCCGACCTTCAGCCGAGAGCGTGATTTGGCCGTTGCGACCCAACCAGGCGTTGTCACTCACGGTCAATGGTTCCGCGATGGTAATCAACATACTCTCATAGCGCTCGAAATCATCTGGTGTGTCCAACGGCATATCGACACTGACTGGTTCGATAGGTGTGCTCTCTTCACACACATCGAGTGTTGACACAAAATCGATTTCGGTACGCATGTTGGCTTCACGCACAACGCCAGTGATGCGCACCAGTTCACCGACTTGTACATCAATGGGGGCCAGCGGATTTGCTGGCGGCACAAACACAAAAATGCCATCTGATGTGGTTGGATCACCATCGCCTTCAGGGTCTTGCACGAAGAAGCCTTCGAGTGCTTCGGCGCCCTGAAAATCACCTGTGACGATCCCCTGAATAGTCACTTGATCACCGAGGCGTGGGCTATTTGGGCCGTTACCCTGGATGGAGGGAATGGGGGTCAGGCTGTTGAAAGCGCATGGCGATAGCTCATCGGGCTGATTGGCGATCCCTGGTGTGAGTTCACCGCCTGCGGGGAAGTTGTCGCTTGTATTGGCCCAATCGTAAGTAATTGAGTCGCTGGTCGTTCCTGTGAGATTTCCGCTATACCACGCCTCATTTGATAGCGGAACAGCGTTGCTTGGGAAGCGCGTGGCCGCGTTAGCAGCGCCCCGGGGCTGTGTCAGTACTACTTCACCATAGGTTAGCCCATCTAAAGCAGGATCATGCCACGAGACCGCATCACGTACAATTGCTGCCGTAGGAAGCTCCAGCAACCCATCGTTGTTGCTATCATAGTCAACACCCTCGAAAACAGGAACTACAAAACTAGAGATGAGTAGGATTGAACCGGCCTCATTGGGCAGGCTATCAACAACGAGCTGTGGATCAGCAATGTGTGCTGTGTCCGCGGGAAAAACATGGCCACCGACAGTACTATGGATCGCCACGAGTCCGTTGGAGCCAAGCGGAAGTCCCCCAAGGCTGACGACCAGGGTGGCGACACCGGCTTGATCACGACTGCCGTCAAAGGCGACAACATAGGTTCCATTACTTATGGTGTTGTTGGGTGAGCCCTTGAGTTCGATATACTCGAACGGGCCGTCGTCGCCAGGAGGATCGATCTTGACTTCGTTGAGGAGCAGCGGTGGTGTGTTAGCCATAGAGAGAGTTGGAGGCATCAAGAATACCAGCATACAGAAGCATAGCCAGAAAAAGTGTCTGGCCAGCTGGGTTTTGGCTGTGTGTTTTGACATCATCTCGGTTACGGTTACCTACTACAAACAGGCACACAACAAAAAACACAGGAGTATATCAGCGCGAGGATACTCGTGCTCTAGAGGCTTTGCACCAGTGCAAACACAGAGAGTTCAAATGGAAAACAATTTCCTGTGGTTAGGGCGGTGCAGTGATCTGTGTCTACATGATGAACGCGTTGTTGGGGCAAAGAGATTCTTTGCAATTCTGTGATGTGGGAAAAGAGGCTAGAGACTGGAGCCGGGAGGCGAGTAGGGGCGGTTTCAGCGTGGTAGCGATTGAGGAGAAGGGTTAGTGATACTGATGTCACCTGAGCCTGTCGAAGACAGAGCATTGGAGCGAAGAGCGGCAGAGCGACAGAGCAAAGAACAGACTTACGCGTCGTGTAGTCCCTACGGTAGTCAGTCGTTATCGACGGGCCATCGCCACCGAGAGCTACGACCATGCCGGAAAGCGATTCGGCTGTTCGACAGGCTCACGGACCGTCTGGAGAAGCGTTTACTAATCTCTCATCTCAAGCGACTCGTTTCTTTGTCGTTGCAGAACGCTGCGCGATTCGATGATATTCGAGCTTTCCGGAAGCCGAGGGTAACGATATGTTGGAATCCAGTGGAGCGATTCGATGATATCGAGCTTTCCGGAAGCCCAAGCTAGCTCGTGTTTCTTCCGCCGCGTATACCAGGCTTCCGGAAGCTGGCCTACAACGCATACTCAGCGAGTCGAAGGATGGTTCAGGTGATCGATTACTCCCCGCCATCGAACCGAGCATGTGTTTCAGTACTCTCAGCGAGTCGAAGGATGGTTCAGGGCGATGCCACGTAAACACACTAAAATCTCGATAATAGAGTTTCAGTACTCTCAGCGAGTCGAAGGATGGTTCAGGCCGTTGTTCGTGGCGTGTCGATGTGTTAGACTTCGGTTTCAGTACTCTCAGCGAGTCGAAGGATGGTTCAGGTGATGAAGATGCGGCCATGCGGCGTGAGATAGCAGGTTTCAGTACTCTCAGCGAGTCGAAGGATGGTTCAGGTTTCGTATTACGGTGGATGGCGTCACATTGCAGCTCCCCCAGGTTTCAGTACTCTCAGCGAGTCGAAGGATGGTTCAGGGTAAGATGTCTTTCTTCGTGATTCGGAAGAATAAAGTTTCAGTACTCTCAGCGAGTCGAAGGATGGTTCAGGTG
>JBCDFA010000459.1:0-4966 GCA_039178835.1 Chloroflexota bacterium | reverse complement strand
CATCAGGCTTGGCTGATTGGCCATACTGCTGGAGACAAAGTGATGCGATGCGCCAGAGATAAGCATAAGCGTATCATTATGACCGTTTGTGTGTTCCTGAAATTCAGCGGGTGGTTCATAGTGTGGGAGTGGGTCGAAACCGTTCTGGGCCAGCGCATCGCAACGTAGCTCAACCTTGCCCGATGGTGTCGGGAAATGCCCATCTGCAAATGGTACATCGTTCTCTGGTGTGAAGAACAGCGGCACGGTTCCCTCTTCCTGAAGGCGTTCCAGCGTGACCCCTTGCAGATGCGGGCTATTGGCACGCGTCGCATCAATAATTCCGCGCAGCACGTCCTCGGCGCTTTCGTGGAGCCATGGCTCATCGTACCCCATGCCCTGCGCCAGCAGCCGCATTACATCCCAGTTACTTTTGGCCTCACCAGGCGCGGGAATCGCCGCATGATTGTATTGCAAGTAGCGATGCCCATAGGCTTTGTGCAGATCGACATGCTCAAGTTGACTCGTTGCTGGTAGCACGATGTCGGCATACTGCGCGGTGTCGGTCATAAACAGCTCATGCACCACGGTAAACAGGTCTTCGCACTGCATACCTTTGACAATCAGTCCGGCGTTGGGAGTCGAAGTGACCGGATTGGCGCAGAAGACAAACAATGACATGATCGGTGGGTCTTGCACTTCGCCTGTGAGGGCTGCTCCCAAGCGATTCATGTTGACAATTCGTGGCACTGGTGGACATTCCGTCGCGTGTCCAACTGCTCCGAGATGCCATTTGACATAGCCACTGGTACTGTAAAACAATCCACCACCACGCACACCCATCTGACCAACCACCGCTGGAAGACAACACAATGCACGAAATGTTTGACCGCCATTGCCATGCCGTTGAATGCCATCAGCCGTTTTGAGCATGGTTGGTTTCGTGGTAGCATAACGCCGTGCCAGGTCAATGATTGTCGCTTCTGAGAGACCCGTAATCTCCGCGACTCGTGCGGGGTGATACTGCAACGCACGGTCACGCAGTTCGTGCCACCCAACCGAGTGTGCCTCTAGCCAGGCTTCATCGTGCAATGCTTCGCGAAAGATGACATGGAGCATCCCTAATGCCAGTGCAACATCAGTGGCGGGGCGTGGTTGAATATGTTCGTTAGCTGAACGTGCCGTGAGTGTGCGCCGCGGGTCGATCACAATGACGTGTGTGCCTTGCTTCTGGGCCTGGCGTAGCAATGGCATAAAGTGTGGATTAGTGCTGGCGGGATTATGACCCCAGATGAGCACCAGTTTGCTGTGCAGCACATCAGACGGGTCGGGTGACCAGCGTGCGCCCAGAGTTGCCTCGGTGGCAGCTTCGGCAGCGGCGCCACAGATGGCACGCTCTAAGCCACTCACGCCCATGCGATTCCACAAACGAGTGTTGCATACCGCCAGTTGAAGCAAGCCCAGAGTCCCGCTATAGGAATATGGGAGAATCGCGGCAGCGCTATGCTCTGCGATGATACGTTTCCAGCGCGTGGTGATTTCATCAATAGCGGCATCCCATGAAATACGCTCCCACTGTCCGCTTCCTTTTGGCCCAACCCGGCGCATAGGATGTGTCAGGCGATTGGGGTCGTAGACACGCTCCAGGTAGGGTCGCACTTTGGCACACAACCATCCTTTCGTGATGGGATGCTCTTGGTCGGCGTAGAAGCTAATAGCGCGTCCATCCTGCACTTCGGTGATAGTGGCGCAGGTGTCTGGGCAATCGTGGGGGCAGGCACCACGTACATAGGTGACATCGGTCTGGGTCGTCATTAATGTTCTCCACAGCACGGTCATTTATATGTGTTTGCAAGGGTTTGTTATGTACGCAGAGATTGTACCATCGCCGATGGAAGTGGGCAATGTTATGTGGTATCTGATGCAATTTGCCGTGCACACAGGATAGCTTGCTCGAGCGACATCGCACAGCCATTGTGCCATTCCTCATCCCAGATGTGAGGTGGAAGTTGGGCACGTGCAATGGTCAGGATTTCATCGTATCGTCTGCGATATGATTTGAGAAAAGGAATGTTCGTGTTATTACGAAGGGCGGTCATTGCGCCTAAAAGCTGTGCAGATGTCTTGTTTTGCTGTTGTACCGTTGCTACGCCTGCTAGCCCTTCCAGTGCGGTGATAACCCCGTCTGTATTGTTGATTGTTTGTTGTAACAGCAGACTTTCAAACATAAGGTCATAAGCGTTGCATATGGCCCCTTGCTTTAGACGTAACCAACCTAGATTGTAGAGCACCAGTGCCATATAGCGTTGATTCTTACTTTTCTGGAAAAGCGTTAAACTTTCCTGTAAGTAGGTATCTGCCTCTGTAAAATGTTCTTGCTCAAGGGCGATATTTCCCAGATTAAGCAGTAATCCAGCAATATGTGGCAGATCATCAAACTTTCGGAAAAGCTCCAGGCTTTGCTCGTAGCGTGTTTGAGCCAGGGATAGATCTTCTCGATCACGAGCAATCAGTCCGAGGTTATTAAGACATCCTGCCACACTGGAGGTATCCTGTAGTGCTTGAAAAATAGCCAGACTTTTATGGTAGTGGGTTTCTGCCTCTGCAAGTCTTCCCTGACGACGACAGACCAAACCCAGATAGTTGAGAGTCCGGGCAATTCCTTCCTGATCTTCTGAATGGTATCTTAGTGCTAAACTTTCTTGTAGAACCGTATAGGCCGATGTAAATGCACTTTGCATATGCAGAAAGAACCCAAATTCCTCCAGCAACTGAGACTGTGTGGCAGCAGATGTTTTGTGACGATGCTGCATAGCATATTCCAGCCAGTATCGCCCTATGGTGGAATAACTGCGTACACGCCAGAAGGTTGCCAGAGTATAGACAAGCTCTATAGAAGTAGTAATATGATGATGCTCAAAAGACCAGCCTATTGCCGCTTGTAGATTCGCATGTTCCTGTTCTAATCTGTTGAACCAGAGAAGGTGTTGAGCGGTATTTGATGCGTTTTTGGCTGTCTTGGCCATTTCCAGAAAGTATGAGGCATGTTCTATATAAAGGAAGAGACTATCGGTATTGTGCGTAAGTTGTTCAAGTGCATATTCACGTATAGTTTCCAGCATGGAGAAACGTATAGCTCCATCGATGTCCGCATCGTGCCTCTGGATTAAGCTATGATCGACTAATGTCTCAAGTCCTTGAGCAATAGAGAGCTGATCAAGTTCATTTGGATTACAAATGTGTTCGGCTGCTTCGAGACTCCAACTGCCTGTGAAAATTGCCAATCGTTGTAGGAGTATTTGTGCTGGTTTCTCCAAAAGATTGTAGCTCCACGCCATCGTGACACGCAGGGTCTGCTGATGAGGTAACAAATCGCGTGTGCCATGCGTGAGGATATCGAGCGCTGATTTTTGCGTTAGCTCGTGCAGCAATTGCTCAGGTGTATAGATTTTGCCACGGCTTGCAGCAAGCTCAATGGCTAACGGAATCCCCTCCAGATAGGTGCAAAGTTGTGCGACATCCTGTTGGTTCTGCTCAGTTAACTCAAAGCATGGCAGTATGGTTTGTGTACGTTGCATAAATAGTTGGATGGAAGCAAATGTGATTATCTGGTTTTTTGTCATTGAGGAGTCTGTTTGAGGATGCGGTAATTTGGGGACCTGATAATGATGTTCACCAGAAAGACGTAAAGCCGTACGAGTTGTCACGAGTATTTTGAGGTCACGTAGAGTAGTTAGTAGCGTGTTGATAAAGGGTGTCGCTGCTATCAGGTGCTCAAAGTTGTCCAAAATGAGGAGTGCGCGTTTTCCCGCTAATGCCTGTTGCAGAAGTTCTTCAATGGTTTTGTTTGGTTCGATGGTGATACGCAGCGTATGTGCAATAGTGGAGGCGACTAATGCTGGATCGTGTATCGGTGCGAGTGGCACAAACCATACACCATCACTAAAATGCTCTTGAACGAGCGGTGCGATTTGTATCGCCAGGCGTGTTTTGCCAATCCCCGGTGGGCCAATCAACGTCAGGAGCCGTATCGTTGGATCACAGAGTTTGGTATAGAGTTCTGCGATTTCTTGTTCACGTCCTATAAATGTTGTGAGTGGTGACGGAACAACTATACGCGATGGAATGGATTCAGTAGCGGAAGAACCGTGAGATCGGAGATGGCGTTCTGGAGCTGTCTGCTGTTGCTCAATCTGTATGCGGTACTCATGGTTCTGTAATAATCCAGCCAATCGCTCCAGGGCTTTGTGTTGTTCTGCAAAATAGGTGCGGCGTGAGATGCCCAGTAGATCGGCAATATAATCCGCGGTACGTTGTTTAAGGTAGTGTTCGGTGAGAATAATGTACGCACGCCAATGTCTGTCATGCGGGTCTGGGTCGTTATGGCCCGGTCGTAGCGTTTCAATGAGTTTTTTTAGGAGATGCTGGAGGGCTAGACCTTTTCCCTGTAGGGTGTCACTATATTGTGCCTTTTGCCAGATGATGTGTGCACTTGTCATCTGGGTAAGGTCATGTTCTCCCAGGAAGGTGAAATTGTGCCATTGTTTAAGCGCACTGCGTACTAAATCAAGGTAATCCCATCCACTGCCAGCCGGGTCCTGAGAAGACATATACGATTCCTTCCCATGATTAGTATACAGATAGCAAAATATTGTAGCGTATTTTTTTCCTTTCTGCACTTTTTCTGCACTTTTGGTTCACTGTTATGAGCTAGATAGACGTATATTATGTCTCAATGGTTAATGCAAGGGCCTTTGCAGTGTCATTTTAGTGTTTTAGTCCAGTTCTATCGTTTTATAGGAGGACACAGACATTATGTACATGCGACTGAAAAAAGGACTAATCCCGGCACTCCTTACATTGTTGGTGCTCTTTGCTACCAGTACACCAGCACACGCCGGAGCCACATACGGGTGTGAGTTTGGTTTTCCCACATTTACAGCCCATTTGAATATTCACGCTCACTCTGATAGTTCATATACCACAT
>JBCDFA010000458.1:0-5087 GCA_039178835.1 Chloroflexota bacterium | reverse complement strand
TTCAAGCTGTCGACAAAGCGTTGTCACAACACCATTAACGTGTGGGAGAAAAGTTTCAGTGATCAACGCAACACGCATACGTATATTCTCCTTAGCTATGATATAAACGTCATTGCGGTGTGAAAATAGGGTATGTTGATCTGCTTATTGTGGTGTTATTTCGCAAACCCCCGATAGCGCGTTTTCCTCCAGTACCCCCAATCGTGATAAAGCCAGCGCTTTGGCATAGGAACATACAGATTTGCCCAGAGCAATGAGGTACGACAAGCACTATGCAGCATTTTGCGGGTGGCCCCAAGCGCCAGACGACGATCATCAAGCGAGCGTACAGCCAAGTCGCGGGCATAGGTAATTCGATAGCCATGATGAGCCAGACGCAGAAACAACTCGGTGTCTTCATTTACGGGTAGATCACGTCGGAAACCGCCAACCTTCTCAAATGCCCAACGACTCACTGCCATGTTTGAACCAGATGCCGCCGAAATACCAAACACCTGACAAATCTGTTGGCCACTGTTAAAACACGCGCTATATACCGTGTGGCTAACGGTAGCATACTTGGGACCATAAAAGGCATCCTGGTCGAGATAGCGATGCATACGCGCAAAGTATCCCGGTGCAAAGACCACATCAGCATCGCTAAATACCAGCCAATCACCTTGGGCTACCATGGCGCCAATTTGACGTGCAGCAGCAATATGCGTTTGCGAACGAATCAAGGTTGTATTCACTGGTCGTAACTGCTTGATAACATCTGGGGTGTCATCGTCGCTAGCATCAACTATAACGAGTTCCACATCATAGGGAATAGCGGCTAAGCATTGACCAATAAGACGCGATTCGTTGCGCGTCGGGATGATGATACTGATGGTGTCAAGAGATTGTTTCATACCTTACGTATGGTTCAGCTTATCTGTAGATTGATACCATTATGGAAATTGTACAGATGAAGGATTTTCAAAAGTCTATGAGCAGATTAACACCAGAATAACATTGTGCAAACGTGTGTCATAGGTTCGTTAATATACTCTTGATATATATGTGCCACCAAAATAGTTAATACACTCTTGACAAATGTGTTACACTAAAGATACACATCCTAAAACGGTTTAGATTCCTATTTAGACAACATATTCTCTCCGAAAGGAGGTATAACTCTCCATCGTATTTGCCCGTACCCACTGGATTTGATCTATGCATTAGTTAATGAGGAGTGTTCAATGAAGACCTCTCTACGATACACCGTTGTCGGTTCACTTCTAATCTTGATCGCGTTACTAGGTTCCTTTACCCCACCACAAGCCCATGCTCTTGGCGAAGCCGACTGGGCACGCCAATCAATCTATTTCATCATGACGGATCGCTTTTCCAACGGAGATACGAGTAACGATAATTTTGGAGGGTTCCCCAGCAATCGCTCAGTGCCCAACCAATGGCACGGCGGCGACTTTCAGGGTATCATCGACCAACTGGATTATATTAAAGGCATGGGGTTCACGGCGATCTGGATTACACCAGTACAAATGCAGCGCAGTGTGAATGCCTACCATGGCTATTGGACCTACGATTTCTATGGTGTTGACGGGCATCTTGGCAGTATGTCCCTTCTCAAGACACTGGTCAATCAAGCCCAATCCAAAGGTATCTATGTCATGCTTGATGTGGTTGCTAATCACACTGGTGACTTCCGACCACACGGGAGCTCTGCCAAGGCACCATTTGATCAAGACGACTGGTATAACAACAACGGCGATATTCAGGATTTCAACGACCAGTTTCAGGTCGAGAATTACGATGTTGCCGGACTTGACGACCTCAACCAAGGCAACCCTGCCGTAGCAACCGAACTCAAGAACTGGATCCAGTGGCTCGTCAACGAAACCGGCGTTGATGGTCTGCGTGTTGATACTGTCAAGCATGTGCCGAAATGGTTCTGGACTGATTTTGACAATGCAGCGGACACGTTCACTCTTGGCGAAGTTTTCTCTGGCGATGTAGGCTTTGTGGCAGATTACACCAATTATGTTGATGCTGTACTCGACTTCCCCATGTACTTTACTATCAAGGATGTATTTGGGAGTGATCGGTCCATGTGGGACATTCATAATCGCTTCAAGGATGACTGGCGTTACAATAATGTATATACGAATGGCATTTTTGTCGATAACCACGATGTTCATCGTTTCCTGTGTGACGCCACTGGTCGCCCTGGTGCTGGCTGGGACAAATTCCCACAACTGAAGGCAGCCCTCGGCTTTGCATTCACCATTCGTGGCATACCGGTGATGTACTACGGCACAGAACAGGGCTTCGATGGCTGTCGAGATCCTCTCAACCGTGAAGATATGTTCTCCGACTTTGACACATCCAGCGAGATATATCAATATGTGAAGACGCTCAACAGTGTCAAGCGTGCCCATCCAGCTCTTCAGGATGGTGCCCAACAAGAGCGCTATGTCACAGACACATTCTACGCTTTCCAGCGCTCCAAAGGCAGCGATCAGGCCGTTGTATGTATCAACAACAGTTGGGGCAACCAAACGGTCGATGTTCCCGGTTTGACCAATCTGCCAGACGGCACCGTGCTCACCAATCGTATGGGCAGTGACACAGTGACAGTCACTAACGGAACGATCTCATGCGACATGAGCGAGAAGGAAGTCAAGATCTTTACCAAGTAGGAGGGAAAGATCTCCCGGAGGTGCAGGGCTGGTCCCTGCACCTCCGGGATGTTGATTAACCTTTAATAGTGTCAAGCCCTGCACCCTTTCATCATCACCTCATCTACCTGCAACACCACAGCAACAGAAACAACACCTCCACTTACCACAAATACCCTTATGTCTAACCACCATAGACCGTTGATAAACCGCCATTCAGAGGAACAATGGTACAATGGGAACATATACACATGCTCGTACACATGACCACAATTAATTATGGTACACCTGGTTTGTATCGTAGTTTCTTCAACATTGCATACCGGATGTAGTGGAGATCATCCTATAGACTCACAGTGGAGGATATATGTCGAATCTTAGCAAAGTTGCTCTTTTTACCAACGAATACCCACCCAACGTCTACGGTGGCGCCGGTGTCCATGTCGAATACCTGAGCCGCGAACTCGCTCGTCTTGTCCCTGTCGAGGTACGCTGTTTTGGCGATCAGAACGTTGAAGCAGATAATCTGCAGGTCAGAGGCTATCAGGGCTGGGAAGAGATGAAGCAAAACACCGACCCACGCTTTAGTGGGGCGCTCGATGCCTTCTCGCGTAGCCTGGCGATGGCCAAAGACAACTTTGATGCCGATGTGGTGCATTGCCACACCTGGTACACCGACATCGCCGGATTTCTGGCCAAGAAGTTGTGGGGCATTCCGCTTGTGCTCTCGATTCACTCGCTGGAACCACTCCGTCCATGGAAAGTCGAGCAACTAGGCGCAGGGTATCATCTAAGCACGTGGATGGAGAAAACGGGAATTGAAGACGCAGACGCCATCATCGCAGTTTCGCAAGAGACTCGCAACGATGTCCTGAACTTCTTCTCCGTTGCACCAGAAAAAATCCACGTTATTCATAACGGCATCGACCTCGACGAGTACCGCAACACAGCCGATCCCGATCTACTCAGAAAACGTGGTGTCGACCCAGAACGACCATTTGTGTTGTTCGTTGGGCGTATCACCCGGCAGAAGGGTATCATCCATCTGGTAAATGCCATCTCCCACATCGATCCATCATTGCAAGTCGTGCTGCTGGCTGGTGCACCTGATACCAAAGAGATTGGTGAGGAGATGACCAAGGGTGTGCAGACCGTCAGTGCACAACGCGATGGAGTTATCTGGATTCAGGAGATGTTGCCACGGGATGAAGTCATCAAATTCTATTCGAATGCGGCAGTGTTCTGCTGTCCCTCGGTGTATGAGCCATTTGGCATTATCAACCTTGAGGCCATGGCCTGCGAAACAGCAGTGGTTGCTTCGGCAATCGGTGGTATTCCCGAAGTCGTGGTACCCGGCGAAACGGGACGCCTCGTCGATCTGCAACTTAAGGAAGGCACGTTCGATCCAGTCGATCCTGAGCAGTTTTCCCGTGATCTGGCCACTCAGATCAACGAAGTAGCGCTCGACCCGCAGCTACGCGAAACGTATGGGCGCAATGGACGCAAACGTGTTGAGGAGCACTTTAGCTGGACTGCCATTGCCCAGAAAACCCTCGAACTCTACCAATCGCTCGTGTAACATTGTTCGACCACAAAGACCTCGGGCCAACCATACGCCCTGAGGTCTTTGCTGTGGGATGTTATGACGCAGATGGTTCATCCATAGGCCGCCGACGTTTGAAAGTCAACAGTCGTGCTATTCCAATCAAAAGCGCGATTATACCAGCCAATACCAATACAAGCACATATTCGATCAATGGAATGCGGATAATCTCATCGAGGTTTTCCCAACCCCGAATACCGTTGTAGACCAGCAACACCGAGCCGATATACACCCCGCCGATGATCCAGCGCACTGCACGTGAAAGGCCGAGGCCATGCATCTGGGTGATGACAAAAATGCCAAAGAAGCCAAAGAAGAACATCGGCCAGAAACCATTCATCCCATACTGCATATAGGCAACCATCGTGCCGTGAACCAGCACAAGGAGCTCTTGCGTCACCATCCACCAGCGGTTCACATGGATACGTGTGAAGAATAGACTCCCCTGCAACAGCAGCAGAAACGTGTAAAGAAAGCCGATGAGATGGCCGCTGGTGCTTTCCATCGGGTGAAACCAGAATGTGTAGATAATCGCCCAGGAGAAGACATAGCCGTGATACTTACGGGCCATCTGGATGATGTCTTTCCAGATCGGCAGGGGCTTCCCAAAGAACATTCCACGGCGCTTGTTTTCCATCAACAAGACCCAGACCAGCAACAAGATCACGGAACCCTGTGATGTGAAGATCGAGGTGTCCTGCGCCAGTCCGTCATACCAGATGTGTGCCTGCATGCTGTCAATATTGCGGCATTGGCGATCAATGTCGTCTTTATTCTGTTCCATTTTGTGCAGACACACATCTGGTATGACGGACTGGCGCAGG
>JBCDFA010000457.1:0-5105 GCA_039178835.1 Chloroflexota bacterium | reverse complement strand
TTGACCTGACATGACCTGACCTAAAAAATTTGGTCACATGCGTAAAATTAATTGGGGATGAGGTACTGTAAGTTTCGTTGTTCTGCGTCTCTTCGTTTTTGTGTTATCTGGGGAAAACCAGGAGGGGGGCGGGCGAATTTCACCCGCCCCCCAGCGGGGCACGTGTTAATATGCGCAACTATTACATACGCATTTATCATGTGCTTCTTCGTATTATTTTGAAGATCTGACATTTAACATTTTGATTTTATGACGTAGGAACATGAAAACCCCGGCAAATTGTGTTCAAATGCAACTGGGATGTTTCTGAAAAACATCAACTGAACTCAAAAGGCAACAATATCAGAAGATGGCCACGGCCAGCAATGGGCGAGCAGGATTTGGACGACAAAAATTCTTCAAAACAAACTTTTGAAGCAAACTGGTGTCATATACTTGAATGGAACAGGGTCGAGGCACGCAACACCGGGGATGTCAGTGGATAGCATACATTTCTCCTGAGCCACAGGTCCCGGCTTCAAATCCCGACAGATTCTCTGAATAAGTTGCAACTCCCAAAAAACCTCCCAACAGGGTGAGAGTTGGCAACACCGTACAACATTGGCAGTTAGTGCGGCGTCAAACCCCAACAATCACTATTATCACGCGCAACACCTTCACCCAGCTGGGGGCCCAGCACCACAATCCGCTCAGGACTGACCCTGCAGCACGAAGACGCGTCGACTGGCATTGGCCTCGTCCACCAGGTCGCGCCACAGCGAGAAGCAGTAGCTGGTGGGCAGGGTGCAGCGCATGCTGGTGCCGTTGCCCACCACCTCGCCCAGCGGTGGCCCGTCCTCCTCGTACTGCGCGTAGTAGGGCAGCCCGCTGGATTGCATGGTCTTGGGGTCCAGGGAATACTCCTCAGACGTTCCTTGATATGACCAAAGATGGTTACTACAATACTCTATATGATTGGGGACTAGAAGTTGCAGTAACCCATCCGGACAGTATCAAGAATACATCTGTACGGCCATACTCAATAGTGCACGGAACCTGCCAGTAAGCTTCTTGTCGCTGGTGCCTGTTTTCTCATCAGATTAAGGCACTAGCGATAATGTTGATCCGGCAATCTCATTTGACACAGCGGCAATGAGAGTTGGCATATCGGTTCTTTGCCATGTGGTTATAGGATAGCAGCCGCAAGCCATGCGTATCTTATCACTTTTATATTAAAATAAGGTAAACACTGACCATCATTTGACCATTTGTGTCTGGTTTACACGCCTACTTAGTCGTATAGTAATTGAGGAGAGATGATCTATATGGGGCAGAACGTCTCTCCGGGAACATACGCAGTACAATCTTCTTGGAAACACGTACAACAATCCTGCTATATGAAGTTTGCTGTGTTGTCATGTTCCACTCCTCCGCAAATGCTGATCGTTTCAGTCGAGCGATCAGCATTTATCTTGTAAAACGATATGATAGCAAACAAAGGAGACCTATAGCACATGTGCAAGAAACAGCCTATCACTATTTCTATCGGCGTGCTCTGTTTCTTGGTTGTGAGTGGGTTTGTCTTGAATTTTCCGGAACTTTTGGGAGCACAACCAACCACATCATCTGTTACTGATATACGTACCGGCGAAGGTACTTTCTATGGCGCAACAGGTGCAGGAAATTGTAGTTTTGATCCCACCCCCGACAATCTGATCGTTGCCGCAATGAATGAAACCGACTACGACACGGCACGGTTGTGCGGCGCGTATGTTGAGGCAACAGGTCCCAAAGGAACGGTGGTTGTTCGCATTGTTGATCGCTGTCCTGAATGCAAACCAGGTGATATTGACTTCAGCGAAGAGGCGTTTGCACTTATTGCTGATCCAATCGATGGTCGTGTGCCGATCAGTTGGCACATTGTTAGTCCTGAACTCGATGGGCCGATTGTGTATCGCTATAAAGAGGGCAGCAGTCAATACTGGACCGCCGTACAAATTCGCAATCATCGTAACCCCATTGCCACTTTTGAGTATCAAACGATCGATGGGCAGTTTAAATCAGTCCCGCGTGAGATGTATAACTACTTTGTCGAGCCAAGTGGGATGGGCCCGGGGCCCTATACCTTTCGTGTAACTGATATTTATGGCAACGTTATCACGGATAGTGGTGTACCATTCGTCGATAGTGACATAGTGCCAGGTAGTTCACAATTCCCGGCTGCGGGTAGTAACCCAGAGCCACAACCAACCCAACCAGTGAATCCCGCGCCTACAACACCAGCACCAGAACCGACTGAAGGCATCACGATTTTTGATGATACACTTGCTGATGGTTGGGAGAACTGGTCCTGGAGCACAGCTATTGACTTTAGTCATTCTGCAACGGTGTACGAGGGCGCAACCTCAATGGCTGTGACATACGAATCAGGGTGGGCCGGTGTCTCATTACAGACCTCCAGTTCTGTTGCCGCTGCCAACTATGAAGCGATTACATTCTGGGTGTACAGTGACAGTGAGCAAATACTGGATGTCTTTGCCAACACGGAGGATGGTAACGAGACAACCAAGGTTCGCATAACTGCTCCCGCCGGGTCATGGCAACAGGTCATAATTCCAATGGCTGATCTTGGTAATCCAGCCTCGATTACCAGAGTCAATATTCAAGAAGCGAGTGGCAACCCACAAACGCTTCACTATCTCGATAATCTACGCCTTATCACCCAAGACTAGGAAATAAATAACTATAGATTGTTTTTTGTGCACCGATCATCATGTATCGGTGCATATTCACTTTTCTCTGAGGGCGATGATCAGATTGAAAAGTAACAGCAGGAGTAATAACGCCAAAATAGACCTGTATGCGCCGGAGACATTAGGACCAAACAAAATGAGGAGGGCAGACAAGATAAGAGGCACACCAAATCTGAACCAGGTTAGGGCCAAGGTGATTTTACTTTTCGAGCGTTGGAGTAAAGACTCCCAGGCTCCACGTACATAGCGCCACCAGAACTTGCGCCACAATGGGGCTTCGATTCGCACTGCTATTTCTGCTACTTGATCCGAACAGTCAAAAATACGAATGTAATCTGATATATTCCTCTCAAGTGGTATGTTGGCACACACAATGTCGAAAGAAATATTCTCCATCATTTCTGGGCCAACTCCTGGTAGGCGATAAGGATTGACAATCCAGAATGGTAAATCACATGAGATTTGTGTAAAACGATGCCCACGGTTTGTAATCCGTAAGACCTTTGTTTCAGTAGGAAAAGTGCGAAAAATGCTCTTTTTAGTGTTCTTACGAAGATGAAAAACCAGAGTCGTTGTATCTACTTCAATGAAAGGCTTTTCTGACCCATATCCGTGCGGATCTAATAAAGACAAAGCCTGATCCAACATTGTATCAGCTAGGGTATGCGATTTTTTACTTTGTACCAATGTTGTCAAATCCTCTGACAACTGCCTATGACCCCAGCGCTTGATCTGATTGGACAGAGTATCATTTTGGTATCCCTTACTGAGCCATTTCCACACTGTAGAGTCAGAAGATTTACTCCAGTGCCGTCTACACCACGCAACTACCTCACTTATATTTGTAAGTTGACTGCCGTCAGGTGCTTGCATAACAAACGTAGCTGATACTGGTACTTGAAGCGTAGAACCACCCTCAACCGATAAGCGTAACATTGCGTTCATATGGCCACCATCATGTTGATCATCCAAATCAATTTCAAGTGTAATGGCCATTTCTTGACCAGGCCGTAAGCGGACTGTATCTGTCTGCGGAACCAGCCATGCAGCAGAATGTACAGTGATTATTGCATACCCTCGGCCAATATTCCGCACAACTAACTGTTGTTGCAATACTGGTTCGAACAACGTGTAGGTACCACAATCTAATTGCGCTGGTATGGTTGTCACCTGTGGTGCAGGAAATTGTGGGTCCAGTATGCGCAAGACAGCATCCAGTGCAGCATCACGCTCAGCAGGGTGACGTTGACAGATGGTGCGTAGCGTGCCTGCAAGCCGATTTTGTCCCCAAAGCGTCGATATCTTCTCAGGGAGAGAACTATATAACCAAGCACAGGCCGATTCCCAGTGTGCTTCACACCACTGTACGAGTTCAGAAATATCGGCTATATTGTTTCCATCTGGTGTTTGGAGAAAGAGCATATCAGATTGCTTCAATAAAGTCTGGAGTTGTTGCTCTAACATGGGCGCAGTCGGACGCCGAGCAACATCTGGATCTAATGCAGCACGCAACACATGTCCCAGTCCACCTAGCTTACTAAGCTGTGGAAAGCTAAACGGATGGTTACCAGGATCATCGTCTGTCGCCAAATGATAGAGCGTTGCAGCAAGCGCATAGACATCACTGCGTGGCTCACTTGTCCCTTGATACTGTTCGGGTGGCGCATAGCCCTGTGTGCCGTAGATGCTCGATTGTTGTAGCCCCACTCTACCGACAGCTTGTTGTGACAAGCGTGCTCGTGCCGTCCCAAAATCTACCAGATGTACTTCACCGCTCCACTGTTCCACAAGTAGATTGGCTGGCTTGATATCGTGATGAATGACCGGATGGGGCTGACGGCTGGCCATGTAGTCTAAGACCTGACACAACACAATACCCCAACGCAGTACTTGCACCATCGAATAAGGCATACCTACTACCGATTGTCCAGTTATGGCATCGATGGAAGTCAAACCTTGCTGAAGATCACGACCATTAATATATTCCATAACAATGCAATTGTGTGAGCCTTCTTGAAAGTAGGTATAGATTTGTGGAATCGCTGGATGCTGGAGATGTGCCAGCATACGGGCCTCTTCGGCAAAGCGCTGATGTGCCGCTTGTGCTGCATAAGGATCAGCCGTATCGAAGTAGTCAAGCATGACCTTGACAATCACTGGTCGATCAAAAGTGGTGTGGTCGGTAGCGAGATAGATGGTTCCCATACCACCTTTAGAAAGTATCCGTCGTACCGTATAACGGCCAGCAGCCAACTTCTGGCCTGACTGGTACCGAGGCATAGACAGTGTACTTCCTGACTCGTGTGACAAGAAGGTTGTAAAAACTAGCCCGCATGTGGGACAGATTGAATCGCCTGTATTCGATTCTGTTTG
>JBCDFA010000456.1:0-5105 GCA_039178835.1 Chloroflexota bacterium | reverse complement strand
GAGGCGCGTGTGGACATCAGCACCACCAAGATCCTCTGCTGTTACCTCTTCCCCTGTTGCAGCCTTTACGAGCGGCGGGCCACCCAAGAAGATCGTTCCATTCCCCTTGACGATCACTACTTCGTCGCTCATGGCCGGAACAGGTGAAGAGGTAACAGCGGAGGATCTTGGTGGTGCGGATGTCCACACGCGCCTCTCGGGTGTGGCCGATCACTTTGCTGAAGATGATCTACATGCGCTGGCTATCACGCGTTCGATTGTTGCTAACCTGAATCAGCAGAAGCAGTGGCCATTTGCCGTTCGGGAGCCAGAAGAGCCCTTATATGATCCCCGCGATATCTATGGCATTATTCCACAGGACTCACGCAAGAGCTACGATGTTCGTGAAGTGATTGCGCGTGTTGTTGATGGAAGCCGTCTGCATGAATTTAAGGCGAACTATGGCGATACGCTGGTGTGTGGTTTTGCCCATATCATGGGGATGCCAGTTGGTGTTGTGGCAAACAATGGCATTTTGTTCTCCGAAAGTGCATTAAAAGGGGCTCATTTTGTCGAATTGTGCTGTGCGCGTCGTATTCCGCTGATCTTTTTACAAAACATTACCGGCTTTATGGTTGGAAAAGAGTACGAGAATCGAGGGATTGCCAAAGATGGGGCTAAGATGGTGACGGCGGTGGCAAACGCACAGGTCCCCAAGTTTACCGTCATCATTGGTGGTTCGTTTGGTGCTGGTAACTACGCGATGTGTGGTCGTGCGTACAGCCCTCGACAGCTCTGGATGTGGCCCAATGCCCGTACCTCGGTAATGGGTGGCTCACAGGCAGCCAATGTGTTGTTGACGGTGCGCCTTGATGCGTTACAGGCTCGTGGACAGGATATGACCGAGGAGGAGCGACAGGCGTTTATGCAGCCAACGCTTGATATGTATGAGCATGAAGGTCATCCATTCTACTCAACCGCGCGCCTCTGGGACGATGGTGTGATCGATCCGGTTGATACACGTATGGTGTTAGCACTGGGTCTCTCTGCAGCGGCCAATGCACCTGTTCCCGAAACAAAGTACGGCGTTTTCCGTATGTAATGATCATCATATGGTATGTGGTAAATGGCGAAGTGTGTTTGCAATGCACTTCGCTTTTTGCATGTTCCTGCCAGGTTGTGGTTTGATAATTGTAGGGTATCTCGAGAGGAAAGTATGATAAAATTGACGTATGTTTGAGAACAACAATCGTGAGACATCAAGAGCCCGGTATGCTCCTGATGTACATGGAGATGAGCTTTGACGATAAGGTTAGGGTCGTCTCCCGGGGGGAATCTATAGTGATTGTGACGAGTATGCGTCAAGCCAACTTCGAGAAGATAGATCAAGACCTACAGTTTGTCATGGAATGTTTCCGAGAGATTTTGGAAGAACAAGGCGAGCACGATGTCGCCAAAAGCCTTCTATGGCAGACTGAAGAGATGGTCTCTGACCAAGTACAACACCCACAGCGTATAGCTCAGGCCTATTCTATGGCCTTTCAACTGCTCAACATGGTCGAGGAGAATGCGGCAGTACAGTTGCGGCGTAATATTGAAACCCAAAACAAATTGGGAGAACTATCCGGTTTGTGGCAGCAGAATTTGCAACTCCTGCAGGAGCAGGGGCTTACCGAACAGCAGATTGCGAACCACCTTTCAAATATGCGGGTCGAGCCAGTACTCACCGCACACCCAACCGAGGCCAAGCGAGCAACCGTATTGGAACACCACCGTCGCTTATATCTGTCGTTAGTTGAGCGTGAAAACCAGATGTGGACCCCCTCGGAGCAGGACAAAATCCGGGATGATATCAAGGCAAATCTGGAACTCCTGTGGCGTACTGGTGAGATCTATCTGGAAAAACCGGATGTGTCGTCGGAATTACGCAACGTTATCCACTATCTCTACAATGTGTTTCCGACCGTGCTGCCTGTGCTGGATGAACGGTTGCGCCAGGCGTGGCAGGCGATGGGCTTCGACCCAGCTCTGGTGGATGAACCACAGCAACTCCCGCGACTCTCCTTTGGTGATTGGGTCGGGGGAGACCGGGATGGTCATGGGCTGGTGAGTGCCGAAATTACCCGAGAGACATTGCACGAGTTGCGTCGCCATGCGCTACAACTGTTGAAACGACAACTGACAGAGTTAGGCTCACAAATCAGCCTGTCCGTCTATTTGCAGGAGCCACCGCCGCGTCTGCTTGAGCATGTAGCTCACATGGCCGAATCGTTAGGTGAGCAGGGTCAGCAGGCGTTTGCACGAAACACTGAGGAACCATGGCGACAAATGGTAAATCTCATCATCGCCAAATTGCCATTCGAAGCACAGTTTCAGGATGGTCAGTATCGCTCAAGTAGCGAACTGATGCAGGACCTACAGTTGTTACGTGAGACGTTGCTTGAGGTCAAAGCCGAGCGCATTGCGAAAAGTGATCTTGATCCGATTATCCGGGTTGCCCAGACATTTAGCTTTCACCTGGCCGCGTTGGATATCCGACAGAACAGCCGCTTTCACGACCTTGCCGTGTCACAGTTGATGGCTGCTGCCGGGCTGGAAGGAGATTTCCCCAATTGGAGTGAAGCTGAACGGGTCGAGTTTCTACAGCGTGAGCTGACTTCCCCACGCCCCTTTACTCGACCTGATATGAAACTCGGGCCAGAGGCAACTGCTGTTTTAGACTGTTATCGGGTGGTGGTTGACCACATCGATCAGTATGGTCAGGAAGGGCTGGGGGCGCTGATTGTGAGCATGACGCGCAGCCTCTCAGACTTGCTGGTCGTCTATCTCCTGGCACGTGAAGTTGGTCTGGTGTATGAGGCCGAAGATGGGCTCACCTGTCGTTTGCCGGTCGTACCGCTCTTTGAGACGATTGACGATCTGCAACAGGCCCCGACTATTCTCGACAACTTTCTGGCGTACCCACTTACACAACGCAGTCTTGCCTTCCAGCAACAAATCGCTGGTCACAAGCGACCTATCCAGCAGATTATGATTGGGTACAGTGATAGTAATAAAGATGGTGGTATCTTTGCTAGTTTGTGGGGGCTCTACCGTGCCCAGGGAACGCTTGCCAAGGTAAGTGAGCAGCATCAGGTGCAACTGCGCTTCTTCCACGGGCGTGGCGGTACCATCAGTCGTGGTTCTGGTCCAACACATCGCTTTCTCAAGGCATTGCCTCACTCCACAGTTAATGGAAATCTGCGACTGACCGAACAGGGTGAAACTATTGCTCAAAAGTATGCGAACCGACTAAATGCTGCCTACAATCTGGAGTTGCTGGTTGCTGGTGTGGCTGGAGCAACCCTCCGTGATTGGTATGGCGATAACCACATACATCCGCTGGAATCGGTGCTGGATCGTCTGGCTGTAGCAAGTCGGCGCACGTATGAGGAACTGATCCATGCGGATGGGTTTGTACCTTTCTTCCGTCAAGCTACGCCAATTGATGCGATTGAGTCCAGTCGTATTGGTTCACGCCCGGCACGGCGCACGGGTCAGCAAACATTGGCCGACTTACGGGCTATTCCATGGGTGTTTAGCTGGAGTCAGGCACGCTTCTACCTTTCTGGCTGGTATGGCGTAGGAACCGCGTTAAACCAGCTTCGTGAGAGTGACCCCGAGATCTTCGACCAGATTCGAGAACAGAATTTTGTCTGGGCACCACTGCACTATATCATTAGCAATGCGGCGACGAGTATCGCGACGGCAGATACCGAGATCATGCGATCATACGCGATGCTGGTCGAGGATACGGGGTTGCGTGAGCGGATGATGGATCAAATTCAGAAAGAGTTTCTGCTTACACAACGTATGTTAGAACTCATCTACAGTGGTCCGTTAGCTGAGCAACGGCCAAATATTCATCAAATGCTGACTGTTCGTCAAGCAGGATTGCGGGTACTGCACCACCAACAGATTGCGTTACTGAAGCAATGGCGCACCAGCCCAGAGCAGGACAAAGAAGCGATTCTGCCACAGCTTTTGCTGACCGTTAACGCCATCGCCAGTGGGTTGCGAACGACCGGTTAAAAACGAGATATAATAGAGAAAGATCAGGGGACCGTCTTGAGTAAACAACGGTTCCCTGATTTGTTGTTTATTGACATAATAAACACGTTTCAAGGTTTGATCAGATACGAGGGTTGTCTATTGTTGAAGTGTTTGTCTACAACTACGTGACTACTTTTTGTCTATCAATGAAGGAGACTTGTTGTGATTACAGAAATCGAACATCTGCCTGTCACATCATCACGGTTTAGCAGTTCCGATCTTGGGCGAATAGCAGGAATAACGCTTGCTGTGACTGGGGTCGGTGCATTAGGTTTGATTCTGTTTGCGCGTGTGTGCACCGATGGATTAGAGTCACGTCCCTGTCCGGCAACGAGCTATGATGAGGCTATGCAGCGTTTTGCCCAACTGCAAGCTTTGGATGGTGATGATGTTAATCCTGTTTGTCAATCGACGCTCCTCACACATGGTCATCAAACTGAACGATCCATTGTCTTGATCCATGGCATTACCAACTGCCCTCAGCAATATATGGCTCTTGCGCCACTTTTCTATGAACAGGGGTACAATGTGCTCATCCCCCGTATGCCGCGTAATGGCCTGGCAGACATCGAAACTGATGATCTCAAGCATCTGACTGCCGAAGAATTGCGTGAATATGCCGACACGATTGTGGATATTGCCCGTGGACTAGGAGACCAGGTTACAGTGGTCGGTCTGTCAGCGGGAGGTGTTATTGCGGCATGGGTAGCGCAATTCCGCGATGATGTAGACAAAGCTGTGGTGATGGCGCCATCCTTATCGATTCTACCGTCTGTTGCTACTCAACGCCTCAACGTCTATCTCAAGATCGCACTCTTCAAACTTTTTCTGCGTTTGCCAAACATCATGACCCAGGGTCTCAAGCCGTTTCGGGAGGGTCCAGCATATGCGTATATTGGTCATTCAACCCGTGCGTTGGCACAAGTGATGCGTCTAGGGCTGGCTGTGTTTCGTGCATCTACAGTTGCCAAACCGGCCACTCCGTCAGTGTTGGTCGTGCTGAATGAGAATGATGCGGCAATCGATGGATCGAT
>JBCDFA010000455.1:0-5131 GCA_039178835.1 Chloroflexota bacterium | reverse complement strand
CTCAACAACGGCCATCTCCAGCGGCAACTGTGGAATGGCGCTGGTGCGAATCTGATAATCGAGGCTGCTAAACAGTTTGACCCAGTTGAGAAGTGCGCCCAAATCACTGGCCTGCGCCTGCGCGGTAAGGCTGGCCAATTCGTCATCGGAGCCTTCGATAAGCGTGGTATTGCCGCCTGCTTTGATCAGCATAAGCGCCCGTAACCGCTCGACCAGATCGCGGGTGAACTGTCGCAGATCGGCGCCTTGATCAGCGACGCTTGCGACGGCCTGGAGTGCTATTGTCACGTCAGCATCGATCAGTGCGTCGATCAGAGTCGCGACCTCCTGTGCCTGTGTTGCACCAATCACCTGTTGGACCTGCTCAATACCGATGATATTCCCGCCATAAGCCATCAGCTGATCGAGCAGGCTGAGGGCATCACGCATACTGCCGGTTGCAGCACGAGCGATGGCTTCGGCAACGCCTGACTCAAGTGTTATTTCTTCCTGCACGGCGACTTCTCGCAAGTGATCGGCAGTCAGGGTGACACTGTGGCGGTTAAAGGTGAAACGCTGGCAGCGAGAGAGGATCGTTGCTGGGACTTTGTGCGCTTCGGTTGTGGCCATAATAAAGAGTGCATGTTCCGGTGGTTCTTCGAGGGTTTTCAACAGCGCATTAAAGGCGGCTGTCGAAAGCATATGGACTTCGTCGATGATATAGACTTTGTACCGACTCAGGGTTGGTCGGAACTGAACGCGCTCGATGATTTCACGGGCATCTTCGACGCTGGTATGCGAGGCCGCATCCATCTCGATGACATCAACCGCACGCCCTTCCGCAATACTCACGCAGGAGTCGCACGTGCCACAGGGGCGCTCACTCTCCGGCGCGGTGCAATTGACGGCCTTGGCAAGCAAACGGGCACAACTGGTTTTACCGACACCACGTGGACCAGTGAAGAGATAGGCATGGGCTATCCGGTTTTCAACAACGCCGTTACGCAGGGTCTGAACTATGTGTTCCTGCCCGATGAGTTCATCAAATGTTTGTGAGCGATAGCGCCGATAGAGCGCCTGGGATGCCATATCTGCTCCTGTATGATGGGTTTACGTCGTTCAATTATACCCTACGGTGGCAGGGGTCGCAACTGATATTGAAACTGCTTTGTACCCGATTTTTCACTCCGAAGAGGTTTTATATAGATATACTATCAATGAATGTTGGGAACTATCTGTGAAAGCGTAACGTCTATTTTTTGAACACATACTACAGATACCTCACCAAAAGGAACAGACAATGAACACACTCAAAGGTTTAGCAATCATTCTCACATTTTTGCTTGTGCTAACCGCATGTGGTGGCGCAGGGACTGGTTCCGAAGCAGATTATGCAGAAGCACCGGCAGCAGAAGCGCCCCCCTCAGATGCCCTCCTAAACACGGATGAAGGTGCAGCGCTGGAGGAAGAGGCTGCGGCTGAAGCAAGCGAAGCACGGCAAGACCAGCAGCTTGGCAATGCCAATCAACCACAGATCCAGCGCCTGGTCATCCGCAATGCCAACCTGTCAATCGTTGTGGAGAGCGTTCGGGAGTCAGAGGCAGCTATTCGCACCAAGGTCGATCAATTGGGCGGCTACATTGTTGAAGTACAGACCAATGGCAGCGATGAAGAGACTATGACGACTCAGATGACATTTCGAGTGCCCTCGGAGCGTTTCGATGATGCATTGTCAGGTGTGCAGGGTCTCGCTGAAGAAGTTCGCTCACGTAACATCTCTGGCACCGATGTAACCGAAGAATACGTCGATCTCGACTCACGGCTTCGTAACCTGGAAGCAACTCGTGATCGTCTGGCCGGTTTTCTGGAAGATGCGACTACCGTTGAAGAAGCACTGGAAGTCAATGCCTCGCTGACTCAGGTACAGGGTGAGATTGAGCAGATTCGTGGGCGTATGCAGTACCTGGAGCAGAGCGCAGCCCTATCCACTTTTAGAGTCGATCTTACACCTATCCCTGCGGCCATACCACTTGTGCAACCGGGCTGGCAGCCGCTTGGAGTCGCAAGCCAGGCATTTGGTGAACTGGTAGAATTTAGCCAGGGTCTCGTGAATATTGCTATTGTCTTTCTAGTATGGTCACCGATCTGGTTACCGTTCTTGGTGCTGATCTGGTGGGCACGTCGTCGGTTTATTCGTACACGTGTAAGTAACACTGGTGGTTCGTCTGCCTGAACCTGCTACACAACAGAACTATTACTGGAAACGGGTTGTCTGTGTAGGGCAGCCCGTTTCTATTTGCAGCGAGTGATGTCTGAGTTTACTCGCTTAAGCAACCCGATATTGTTCCAATACATCGTAGTTTGGGTCGATCCCAATACCAGGAACGTCAGGCGGGCTCACGGTCCCGTCTTTATTGAGTTCAAGAACAGCGTTGTACATCTTGCGACGCAACGGATTGAACGTGTCGGGATAGAATTCGAGAATAAGCCCATTTGCGATGGCGGCCACCAGATGCACATGAATGTCCTGTGAGCCGTGTGGTGCGATGTCAAGATCGTGGGCTTGCGCCAGTGCGACGACTTTCATAAACTCGGTGACGCCACCAACATGCTTGGCATCGACATTCAGGATGGGAACGGCTCTGGTCGCAATGAGATCGCGGAAGCCATAACGTGTATACTCGTTCTCGCCTGTCGCAATCGGGATTGTTGTGGTTTCAGCGATGCGTCGGTGCCCGTCGTAATTATCAGGGGCGATAGGCTCCTCAAACCAGAAGGGTTCGTACTCTTCAACTCGTCTGGCAAATTGGATCGCCTCATAACTTCGATACGCGCAGTTGGCGTCAACCATGAGTTTGATATCTGGACCGATGGCTTCACGTACTGCTTTGACACGCTCCACATCTTCACGAATAGGAATTGCGCCGACCTTCATCTTCACCGCACGTGCACCCATTTTGACATAGGACTCCATTTCTTGCGCTAGTTCCTTTAATCCTCGACCTTCCTCGTAGTATCCACCAGCGATGTAGGCAGGCACCCGGTTACGATAACCACCCAGCATTTTGTAGAGCGGCAAACCGGCGACCTTTGCACGGATATCCCATAAGCCAATATCAATAGCACTGATGGCGCGAGTGGTAAATCCGCGCCGCCCAATGAGTTTGGGCACCCACATAGTGTGCCATAGCCGCTCACAGTCAATCGGATCTTCGCCGATCAGTTTGGGGGTGAGTCTCTCGACGGTTGCCCGTTCCACCACATTGCCACCGCCTAATCCGATGCCCGTAATTCCTTCGTCAGTTTCAATTTTGATCAGGGTAAGGCCAACGTAAGTGTAGGTGTGTTTGCCATTCCGAATTGGTTTTTGACGAGGCCATTCAAAGGTTTCGGTTGTAATAGAAATGATTTTCATCTTCAACAATGCCCAATCACGGATTACATTTATATAAAACCAGCAAAGGATGCAATTATATGTGCGTGGAAGAGTGGGTATCTTATATTATATATTGTATCATATGCTTTCAGATAGTACAAAATCGATCATTTTGTAAGATTGTCGCTCCTTGCTCCATTGACATGCCTTGATCACAGGCTATACTTGTCATACTGCATTGACCAATCAATATGGGAGATACTCATGCGTGACACGGCCATCCCTGTTTCTGACTCCACCACCTCTGATGCCCCCGACCGCCTACCTCTAAGCACAAAGCTCGCATTTGGCGCGGGTGATCTTGGTCCAGCTATCGCTACGGGTGTTCTGTCTTTTTTTCAGTTATTCTTTCTGACAACGGTAGCCGGTATTCCAGCTAACATCGCTGGAACTATTTTGCTTGTCGTAAAAATATGGGATGCGTTCAGTGATCCGGTTGTTGGTTGGTTAAGCGATCGTACAGTGTCAAAGCACGGCCGTCGACGCCCATGGTTGTTGTATGGTGCGATACCTTTTGGGATAGCTTTCTTCTTAATCTGGTTAGTACCTCCTCTTGGAGATACTGGCAAAATTGTCTACTATCTCGTGTTGATGCTGATCTTCAATACGCTGTTTACCGTTGTGAATGTTCCTTACACGGCGTTAACACCCGAACTCACCCGTGACTATGATGAGCGGACCAGCCTCAATGCCTATCGTTTTGCGTTTAGTATTGGTGGTGCTTTATTTGCGGCAACAGCACATCAAATAATTGTTACAAGTTTTTGTGTCAGTCCAGAGACGTGTCAGGGTGTGGCTCAACAGACAGGGTATATGGCAGCAGGTGTATTCTGGGGGCTTCTGATTGTGTTGCCATTCTTCTGGTGCTTTGCTGGGACCAAGGAGCGTCAAACCACCCCTCTTTCCAAAGATGAGATGAGTCTATTTGATCAGGTGCGTGTTGCCTTGAGCAATCGTCCGTTTTTGTTTGTGATTGGTATCTATCTCTGTTCCTGGCTGGCAGTGCAGATAACAGCGTCAATTATTATCTTCTATGTGACCTTCTGGCTTCAGAATCCAGATTTTATTCCACTTATTCTTCTGGCGGTACAGGGATCAGCATTTATTTTTCTATTTATGTGGAATGCGGTTAGTCGACGTATTGGTAAAAAGGCAGTTTATATTACGGGGATGTCGTTCTGGATTGCAGTGCAGTTGGCACTGTTCTTTGTACAGCCGGGGCAAGAAACCCTTGCACTTATTCTCGCTGTGTTGGCTGGTGTAGGCATTGCCACAGCGTATCTCATCCCCTGGAGCATGATGCCTGATGTGATCGAGTTGGATGAATTGGAGACAGGTCAACGACGCGAGGGGATTTTCTACGGGTTTATGGTCCTACTCCAGAAGCTTGGGTTGGCACTGGGCCTTTTCCTGGTTGGTCAGGTACTGGCATTTCAGGGATTTCGCGAAGAGGCACCAATTGGCCAGCAGCCAGAGTCAGCGCTTTTTGCGATTCGGCTTATGCTTGGCCCTGTTCCGGCAGTGGTGCTTATCTGTGGTATTGTGTTGGCTATCTTTTACCCCATCACCAAACAAAAACATGAAGAAATGTTGGCACGAATACGAACACGTCGCTCAGGGCAGGGTGGGTAGTGAACTATTAAAGGGTTATCTACTTTCATTTTGTAATAAAGATGCTCGTTTTCCTCAAGGTGGGGAACCACGTTGAGACCGTAT
>JBCDFA010000454.1:0-5144 GCA_039178835.1 Chloroflexota bacterium | reverse complement strand
GTCGTGAAGCAGCGTCACCTGCTCGGCGGGATAGCCACAAAACTGCGGATCACGAATGACTTCATGCAGTGCGAGCATGTCCACGACAGTGATCGGCACATCATGCTCTGGTGCGTGCTCGTAACTCCCAACCCCGATCAGCAATGCGTACCCCTGCGAAAACATAGGGACCTCCGTTGATAGAAAGACGAGGGACTAGAGGCTAGTTGTGCCGCTCCACAGCACGGCGGAGAGCGACTATCAGGATCGACCAGCATCACGTGCGTGCGCCCTACTAGTCCCTCGTCTCCAATCTCTAGTCTCTTATGTATCCCTCACCTCTCGCCTCTTGTATAAACATAAACGCAACGAATCCTACTTTTTTCACAGACAATCATTAAGAAATATAGACCAATACCATGGTTAAGATGGTTTTAGCACCATTCAGAGTCAACAAAAAGTATTCGAGTGTAGGTATATCTATACAGGTAAGTAAAAAATGTGCTACAAATGTCACAGTGGCAGTGCGTATCAGATGTTACACTAAAATCGCGTTGCCGGAACAACTTCTGGTGACGAGAAACTGTTTACCACTACATCTAGCTTTGGAGGAATCACTCAATGATTCGCGAAAAGTCCCGCATTATTTTACGTTCGATCACGGTTTCCATGCTTCTCGCACTGTTCTTCTTGCCGGTAGCAACATCACCTGCGGCGGCGCAGGGTTCCACACTTCTGGATATCTTTCCGATCAACCCGGTAACCGATGGTGCAGCCACTGAAATCGACAACAACTTCAATCAAAACGTCGTTGATACTGCTGCCGGGAATGGGCGAATCAACTTCGAGGCCCGCTCTGCCGTTGGTGTCGACATCTCGGATGATCAGGTGCTGTTTGAAATAAAAGGTTTCAACTTTAATGAAGAAATCCTCGATACGACCGCACCATTTTCTGCCTTTGGTGACACAAACGGCGATTTTAATGGACGAGCGCTGACTCCAGGCGTCTATACGATCACTGCAACGCTCTGTTTCGAGTCATCTGGATGTATTGGTGTTCCTACAACCACGCAGTTTGTGGTCAATAATGGTTTTGGTATTTCAGAAATTGTCCTCGTTGATCCGGCGACCGACACCGATATCGGACGAGTCGGTACTATCTCAGGATCAACCACACCCTATAGCATTCGAGTAGAAACCTATGGCGATGTCGAAAGTGTGGTTCTCACGCTGCTTGGCCCAAACCCAACCGTCAATCGCATCGAGAACATCGAACCATATGCACTCTTTGGTGACACCAATGGTGATTATAATGGGCAAACTTCTGCTCCTGGAAGATACTCGCTAACAGTGACCCCGTACACCGAAGATCGTGCCAGTGGGGAGTTCGGAGCACAATTCAGTATCCCAGTGACAGTACGCTAAAAAGCGTAACACTTGAGCTATAAAAAGGCGGCACTACGAGTGCCGCCTTCTGTGTTGGGTATCTCTGCACCGTCGGACTAAAGTCCTCGGCTGTAACACCCTCACCCATCTTGTGATCCCTCAGAACGACTCGCGGTCACGACATTCGTTTCCAGACGACCGGAGAGAAACTGCTCGATATGCTCTACAAAATCGACTGGCGGTACCGCGATCTCTGGCAGGGCATTCCGCAAAATCCTGTTGAGCATGAGTGGCCCCAGCAACGCCCCCATAACATGCAGTGGATGTTCAGCCCGTAACACACCCTCTTCCTGATAACGCGTAATCAGCTTACCTACCCTTGTGATCGAAGCTATCGTTTCGGCCAGTACTTCACGCAATTCAGGATGGTGGGCCAGTTCTGATATAAGCACCGGAAAGAGTTGACTATCTGTATCGCTGGACAGGTTGTACTGCTGAATGATGTTGAACAGATCGGTGGCCACATCACCGGTATACACCACATCATCGTCGCCTGGCTGGAATGCATAATGACTCACGGCGGCAGCCACCAACTGCGTTTTACTACCATATTTACGAAAGAGAGTTACCTCGCTGATATCCGCCATTGTTGCAATCAGCTTAGTTGTGGCTCCGGCATATCCATGTTGAAGCAGCGCATCAATAGTTGCACGATAGATTGTTTGGTCGTCAATTTGCTTTGGCATCGCTAGAACATCCTCAACCAGTGTGTGAAACCTGAGTACATCATAGCATACCCCACTTTTTTATTGCAAGTATTGACTTTCAAAAAAAGCCATGTTACTCTATTGTTAGTGATTACTTAAATTAAAATACTTTGCGATATGTACATACCTGTTGACAATATCTCCCATGGAGTATAGACGATGCTAAAACATATTATGAATATGATGACTGGTGGCGAAGGGAAGCAATCAGATGGGCCATCACTGGACACAATGCTCGAGCACATGGATCGGGAACTCAACAACTTCGCGCAGTTGGTCTCACCATCACCTGAAGCACGCCCACGCACACCTTTTGACTCGGACATCCCAGTCGAGCAGAAGACCACCGCCAACTTTACGCCCAAACAAATGATGCGTTTGCTACCAGATATGCTTCCGTTGATGTTGGGCATGAAGCGCAGTTCCAAATTCTACGACGGCACCTTTCAGCCGACACAGTCAGAAGCCAATCCGGCATTTATCGAACAATTAGAGGAATTGGCATATCGGTCGGGGGCCGCATCGATCAGCTATGTCAAAGTACCACACAATGCCATTTTCCAACACAAAGGCATTCCCTACGAATATGCGATTGTCTTTACGGTTGAGATGGACAAAGAGCCGATTGATACGGCGCCAAGTTTTGAAGCCTTTCACGAGGTAGCCAAAGGCTACAAAAACCTCGCCATCATCTCGAACAAACTCACTAAAGTGATGCGTAAAGCCGGGTTTGCCGCCTACCCAGGGACAGCGCTGGGTGGATTAACCGATTACCCATATCTGGCGGAACTGGCAGGGCTAGGGGCCATCGGCTACCATGGACTACTTATCAGTCCTGAAAGCGGTGCCCGATTACGCATCAACACGATCTACACCAACATCACCAACCTACCGATCAAACAACACGAGGAACACCTCTGGGTCCGGGACTTTTGCGCGATGTGCAAAAAGTGTGTCCGCAAATGTCCCGTCGAGGCGATTTATGACGAACCACGTTTACGCCCAGATGGCGCAAGACAATGCATTGATCATGGCACCTGTCGGGACTATTTTGCAGCCAACTATGGTTGTGCGGTGTGTCTGGTCGTGTGTCCCTTCAGTCAGGTTGGGTACGAAAAAGTACAGGCGCGCTTCAAAGGCAACGACAACGCACCACAGATTCGGATTCCGCTTGAGCCAGTCCAAGCATTTGAGAAAGACGAGTCGGTTGAAGCAATAGCCCTGCATTAACTATCTGCATTAGTGAGCCCATACATTTAAACAGACGCTTTTAGCAGGCTCTAAATAAGGGAGTTTATAACCTCCTGCATTCAATTGGCAGAGAGAAATGGATATCTCTCGAACCAAAATTCACGAGAAAGAGCAGTCATTATGAGCACACGACCACAAACAATCATATTTACCAAAAGGGGATGTATCCATTGCGAACAAGCCAAAGCAACGCTCCGTGATGCCGGAAGGGCATTCTTCGTCACACACGATGTCGACACTGATCAGCGTACTGCCGATGCCACGACCTACTTCAGTGGTAAGGGCACCATCCCACAAATCTTCGTTGGGGAATACCCTATTGGAGGGGCCGACGAACTAGCAGAACTCTGGCAGACCCGCCGCCTCCGCGATATTGCCCATGCCGTTGATCCTGGTGCCAAACTTGATATTGCAACACATAGCAGCGACGAGTTGACCCGTGGTGCCGAGGACATCAAGTTCATCGATCATATTCCCCCAAGCGATGGAACACACAGCGATGATCCGGAGCAATGGCCGCTCCTCCATTTCTATAAGAACTTCCTCGGTTTCTGGCCCAACAGCTTTGTCTATTTGCACCATTGGCCGGAAATCTATAAACGCTTTGTGTATTGTCAGAACATGGCGGTCGTACAATTGGGGAAAGATATTCTCGGAAAACCCTTAAGTAGCGCTATCAACTATGCTACATCTAATGCCCATGGCTGCAATTACTGCCAGGTTCATAGTGTAGCCGCAGGAGGTGATGCCTCGCTGGGAGCAATTGAACAACTCCGGCTTGCTCGTATTGGTCAGCGTGATGCGGACAACCCCTTTGATGAATACTGGGTCTCGTTGGCTGATCTGGCCGGGATGGCTTCACTCAATACGGTTCCCGAACACTATCTCGACCGTTTGCAACAGCTTGCAGGCCATTCAGTGCACAATCCCGACGATTTTAACGCTCATCTTATGGCTATCGCACTCCGCGTCAGCTCCTTTGGCTTTCTGAATGTGTTTAATGATCTCGTGGGGATGGATATCGAAGGGGGATGGGCCGCCGCCGCCAAAGAACGCCTGGATATTGACTTTGGACGCCACGGCGTTAATGAGGCTCGCAATCCCAACAATCTGTCGCACGACATACCTGCCGACGGCCCCACTGCAGAGCAGATGATCGGTAAATACATGGCCGAAGTCGGTGACGTAACGACATATGCCACTCACCATTTTGGTCTTGTACCAACATGGATGCAATCCTTTCCTGCACGTATTCGCCCACTACACGTTGCATTCTACAATGAGGTTATGCGGCAACAGGACAATAGCAGTCTGTCAGCAGAACTAAAACATTTACTCGCCTATGTGTCGCATATTGAAAAAGGCCATATGACCCTAGCAACAACCGAAGCCTTTATTGCTCATCATGTTGCTGAGGATCGTCCACGCACGCTCCAGCGCTTACAACATAGTTTCGCGGTTGCGTCCGGGCGTGGGGGCGATATCGCACTCTTTAGGGAAGCAGAACGGGCCGCACTACGACTGGCATATCTTTCAGCCCAAATCCCGCTGATCACACCGCGACGCTTTGTCCAGCCGGTGATCGACCAATTTGACACGAAAACCTGTATCGAACTGTTTGTTGTGTGTAGTATTGCCTCGTTGATTCAACGCTTCGCTGCCATCATCCAACCAGCCCCTGATCAGACAATAGCTGCGTTTGTCAGAGAGCACGGTTTGTCGACCGATACACTCACTATGCGCTTTCCAATTCTATAAAGC
>JBCDFA010000453.1:0-5215 GCA_039178835.1 Chloroflexota bacterium | reverse complement strand
GTAGTTACCAGGAGGTATGTATGAAGTTTTTGCGTATTATTGCAGCTACAATCGCATTAACAATTGCTTTGGCAACTCCAATGTCCGCCCTGGCGGGCGGATGGCAATTTGTTGTATTTCTTGATGGACAATGGTACAACATCGGAGTACCGACTAGCCAAGAAAAATGTGCAGAAGCTCAAACAGCTGCACAAGCCCAAGGTATTCCCGCTGTTTGTGAGTTTGTAGGCTAAAGTTCTTATAACCTCAATCCTACCTATAAGTGTCTTTTTAAGTAGGATTGAGGTTGTCTGGTGATTTAAACAGTACATCAATTTACCCAATCAATATACGTCAAACACATATCTTTTCTTTCAGAAACAGTAAAGAAATACACTCCCTGTTACAACTGCACCACCTCTGAAATTAATACTACACCATTCGCCCCGTATAAATCAGATCCATACCATTCAATGTATCGTATGATAAGATTGAATCTATTATCTACTCCTATCCTGAAAACGTGAATGGGGCATATCATTATCATGGCTTTTATTGACACTTTGATTTGCGGCGCACGGGTAGTTGATGGAACAGGCAACCCATGGTTCTATGGTGATGTGGCGATCCAGGGAAGCCAGATAGTAGCACTTACACCGACAGGACAGATATCGTCAGAACAGGCTCACGAAATAGTTGATGCTACGGGTATGGTGGCATGTCCAGGATTTATCGACATCCTTAGCCATTCGATTCTTCCGCTGATGGCTGATGGGCGTTGTCTCTCGAAGATTAAGCAGGGCGTAACGACAGAAATAATGGGGGAATCATGGACACCAGCCCCTTTTGGAGGGCTGATCAATGAACCTTTTGGGCGTGGGCCATACACACAGTTCCTTCAGGAATGGCAGCAACGCGCCCAAACATGGCATCGGTTGCGCGACTGGCTGGACGCGATGATCGCCCATGGCGTTACACCAAATATTGGTGCATTCCTTGGTGGCGGCACACTGCGTGAGTACGCTAAGGGACTGGCCGTGGGAAAAGCTTCCCCAGAGGAATGTGCTACTATGGAACGGGTTGCACGAGAAGCAATGGAAGATGGTGCTTTTGGTGTTTCGTATGCGCTCATCTATCCACCAGATGCCTATGTAGACACAGATGAACTGATTGCCGTTTGCAAAGTGATAGCTGCATATGGTGGCATTTATATTACACATCTTCGGTCTGAGGCAAACCGATTGGTCGAAAGCATTGAGGAAGCATTGGAGATTGGACGGCAAGCACACATTCCTGTAGAAATCTACCACATGAAAGCCGCTGGTAAGCGCAATTGGACCAAGCTTCGTGAGGTCATCAAGCTCATTGATCAGGCGCGTGCAGAAGGTGTTGATATCACTGCTGATATGTATCCATACATCGCTGCGGGTACTGGTCTCACCTCTATACTGCCACCCTGGGCCGAAGCCGATGGAAACCTCTTTAACAACTTGCTCGATCCACAGATACGTGCAAAGATTCGCGCAGAGGTCTTAAACCCGTCCGATGATTGGGAAGCTATGGCGGATTTGTGTGGTGTTGATGGGGTGATGGTTATTGGATTGGAGCAGCCCGAAAATCAGGTGTATGTTGGTAAGCGACTCGATCAGATTGCGGCAATGCGAGGACAGGATTGGATTGATACCGTTTTCGATCTCATTCTTTCTGAACGCCAACGCATTAGTACGATTTATTTTGCTATGCAGGAAGATAATCTGCGCCTCCAGTTGCAACAACCATGGATGAAGATATCGACTGATGCAGGAGGCATTGATCCGGCATGGGCCACCGCACTGGGTCCCTTTCATCCACGAACCTACGGCACCTATCCACGAGTCCTTGGGCAATATGTACGAGAAGAGCAGATTATTCCACTCGAGGATGCTGTACGTAAGATGAGTTCTGCCGTAGCTGATCGTTTAGGGATACGTGATCGAGGATTACTTCGACCTGGTTACTATGCCGATATCGTCCTGTTTAATCCTCAGACCATTGAAGACCGATCTACATTTGAGGAGCCGCATCAACTGGCTATTGGAGTGCGTGATGTGTGGGTAAATGGCATACGAGTTTTGGCAAATGGGGAACATACAGAAGCAACACCGGGGATGATTGTAGAGGGACCAGGAGCACGACGCACCTAGTATATCAAAGACGCTCAGAGATTACAGGTTATCTAACCCACGAAGAAACAGCATAGTGTGGTGAGTAGACCCTGCAATCTCTGTATATTGAACGGGGATTTTTGTGTAATCTCCCGGTTGAAGCCTGTGTAGAGGACTTATATACGTTTCACACTCCTTCTCTCTTCAAAATGACAGACACTATAGTCTGTGAAGACCATGTGGCGCATGAATAACGGCTCGTCGGGGTATATAATGCTTGGGTGGTTCGTTCGATGATTCGGATGTTACAGGCGTGGTTGTCACACTTTGATGTGCCAATTGTTGACCAATTAAGACCATACGCATCATACGTTCGGCTGCTTGCTCAAGCAATGGCCCCGCTTGAACAATCGCTTCAGCAAGGGTGCAGGGGGCATTCAAAATACTGGCAAATGAATCGATACCATAATCAAAGTTGATATCTGCATCTTTGCCAATCGTACCGGCAAGTGCAATCACGGGCAATCCGTACTGTTTGGCACGGCGGGCGACCTCGGCAGGAATTTTGCCACGTGGTGTTTGGAAATCGATACCACCTTCAGCCGTAAAGACAATATCGGCCTGTTGCAGCAATGTATCGATCTCCAGATACTGCATTACAATGTCATAACGAGGATGTAGTGTGGCACCTAGTAATGCCTGTAGCCCAGCACCAAGACCACCTGAAGCACCACTACCAGACGCTTCGTATACGTTGTGGCCGGTGTCCTGTTCAATGACTGCCGCATAACAATCCAATGCATTGGAAAGGCGTTCGACGGTTTCGGGTGAGGCACCTTTCTGAGGACCAAAGACCCGTGCAACACCGTTGGGGCCACACAAGACATTGTGCCAGTTACAGGCGACATCTATCTGGACTTCATCTAACCGTGGATCGCGCCCCGACATATCAATGCGGTCAAGATATTCAAGTTCACCACCGCCAAAGCCCAAATCCTGACCATATACGTCGAGCAATCGAATGCCCAATGCCTGAGCAGCGCCCGCACCACCGTCGTTTGTTCCAGAGTCGCCACAACCGATGAGAATTCGTTGTGCGCCAGTGTCAAGGGCTGCACGAATAAGCTCACCAACACCATACGTGGTTGTAATAAAGGGATCGCGTGAGTCGCTAGGAACCAACCGTAAACCTGCGGCGGCCGCCATTTCAAGAACTGCTGTCTTAGGACCATTGCCACCTAGTATCCCAAAGTGTGATTGCACAGGCTGACCTACTGGTCCGGTAACGGTGAGATAATGCAGTGTTCCGCCTGTCGCTGCGACGAGTGCTTCGCTAAAACCTTCGCCACCATCGACCAGAGGAGCCTTTACAATACTTGCGCTTGGCAGGGCATTCCGCACACCTTTTGCAATGTGCTCCGCTGCTTCATCTGCGCCCAAACTCTCTTTGAAACCTGATGGTGCAATCACAACTTTGAGTGTCATCTTAGCGCTCCTTGTATCTTACAGCCTTAACAAACTGTTATCATATATGTCTTGCTATAGAAGAGCAGTAGGATATATAAAAAATACATATGATACAAGATTTCTCAAAAAAATTACGCGAAACCTCATCTAGACGATATAAAAAGGGATTGCTTTTTACTAAACAATCCCTTTATAGATAATCTGTTTGACACTAGATCATGCTATGTAAGAGCTTGTTCTATATCAGCCATCAAATCTTCTTCCGACTCAATACCAACTGAGAGACGTACTAATCCGGCAGGCACCTCAAGAGTTGAGCCAGCAACACTCGCATGCGTCATAGCGGCAGGTAGCTCAATGAGGCTCTCGACGCCACCCAGACTCTCGGCCAAGGTAAAAAGCTTGGTGCGTGTTACCATCTTACGACCGGCCTCTTCACCGCCCTGCAGCACTAACGAGATCATGCCCCCAAAGCCATGCATCTGTTGCTTGGCTAGTTCGTGCTGCGCATGTGACGGCAAACCAGGATAGATGACGCGCTCAACTGATGGATGCTCCTCTAACATCCGTGCGATAGCCAAAGCGTTGGATTCGTGGGCACGCATACGTACAGCTAGCGTCTTGAGACCACGTAGTACCAACCAGCTGTCGAACGCCCCAGGAACAGCACCAGCAGCGTTTTGCAGGAATTTGAGTTGGGCGTAGATTGCTTCATCTGATACGACCACTGCACCACCAACTACATCGCTATGCCCACCAATATATTTGGTCGTGCTGTACAGCACAATATCAGCACCAAGATCAAGTGGCCGCTGAAAGTAGGGCGATGCAAATGTATTATCTACCACAACACGAACCCCATGCGGTTTGGCGATCTGTGCAATCTTCGACACATCTGCCAATTTCAGTAGAGGATTAGTAGGTGACTCCAGCCAGATCAGCTTTGTTTCTGGACGAATAGTAGCTGCCACCTGCGCACTATCGCTGGTATCCACATAGTCAAAGGTCAGTCCATGTCGAGTGAAGACCTTATCGAATAAGCGATAGGTTCCGCCATAAACATCATCACCGCAGATAATATGGTCTCCAGCCGAAAGCATCAGCAGAACTGTGGTCTCAGCAGCTAATCCAGATGCAAATGTAACCGCATGCTGACCGTTGTCGAGTGCGGCTAAGGCCTCTTCCAATGCTGTACGGGTAGGATTATCGGTACGCGCATATTCGTATCCCTTATGAACACCTACATCTTCCTGTGCAAACGTTGATGTTTGATAGATTGGCACTACAACGGCACCAGTGCCTGCCTCTGGATCCTGGCCTGCATGAATAGCACGGGTCGCAAATCCATACTGTGGGCTCGTAGTCTTCATAGTGTTCCCTTATTCAATCTGTTTCTCATCATACACAGAGTGCATGATGTATGCTCAATCACTCGTTTGATTATAGCATCTGTCCTGATACCCGAGGCATTATGACGATACCTTGTCATTCTTGATGTGGCCAACGACTTTCTGACGAATTTGATATCGAGAATCACTAGACGAGGTGGTTATTTAGTGGTATGCTTGAATTAACTCACAAACATGATTTTTTATATAAAAGCGCATTTTCTGGTACTAAGATAT
>JBCDFA010000452.1:0-5228 GCA_039178835.1 Chloroflexota bacterium | reverse complement strand
CATTTTTTGACTCTTGACTATTATGTTTTATGTTATACAATAAAAAGTAAGCGTGTGGATATTTTTAACCAAATATGCTCGTTCATATATAGTATACGGCTTAAGGATGTTAATAAACATATAAGCCAGACATTTCTTGTTTGTTGTTCTTTTACATGCACGTTGCACTGAAGTATTTTAAGGACGATTTTGGGTTTATTTGACGCTCTTTGATAGAGTGAAGATAAGGGATAGTTATGTCACAAGAGACTGAAGGCTCTAACGAGCCAAACACAACTACATCCACCGATATTCTAATCAGTATTACTGATTCATCATTGCGTTGGCGTTTGATTGACTATCTACGCTCTCAGCGACTGAATGTTCAGGGAACTGACACAGGGAGTGATTTTCTCCAGATGTACCACTATTCACAACCCAGACTCGTTATCATGTCAGATACACTACCCGATTGGTCAGGGCTGGAGTTATGCCAGTTAATACGCCAACAATCTCCCACCGTACAAATCGTGTTTTTGAAGACGAACACAATCGTACTGGAAGCATTTGCTGCTGGTGCCGATGAAGTCCAGCCTATGTCGTGCGACTATCCTGTATTATTAGCCCGTATCTCTGCTCGACTACGACGTGCGTGGTTCGACAGTGATTAAAACAAGTTGCATGGAAACATGGATGAGACCGAGTGGGGCAAGGTACTACAACCAGTATCTTGATCTTGTGCTAATACCCCTACACATTTTTGTCAAAGTCTGGTATTATGAAAAATACGGGAAGTGGCGTACATACAATAGAAGACTCGCCATGCATGTAACTACCCATGTCGATAGATTGCGGAGTTCGCCATGCAAAGCGTATCACTATCGTCACGTATGGAATATCTCGCCACAGACAATCCATGTGTGTCTCTGCCAGTGAAGCGCGCTTGGTGTGCTGTAGTTGATCCCTCCCCAAGCAGCGCCTCCGTGATGTCTTCAAGTGTATGCAACCACTTCCCATCTATGGAAAATAGCTTGTTTTACTGATGTTGAGCCGTTACCCGGCTTTTGAACGGTAATCGAACTGACTGGACTTTGGTGTGCAATCTTGCGGCAAAGTCAAAAATATCCTTTGCCCCATGAACCGACAAAACCATATCTCGCTCGATTGCTGAGAGCTGATGTCCATAGCGGTCGAGTGCGACTGCTGGGGTTGTTAGCAACTCATTGGCGAGACGCTGGCTACACACCGCGGCACAGATAAACCGTTCTAATTCAACGTGTTGCATCGCCATAGTTAATCTCCTCCAGAACCTACCGATGAAACGTTTTCTCTACCAGTTCTAAACAACAAATCACTTGGTACACTACCCCCTGAATGCGACATACACCGTCTCTAACACTGAACCATATATTTGTTGTAAGAACACTTACACTATACCGTAGAGGCGGTGACCTCTGGGTGACCTTGTCAGGTCACTGAAGTTGTGAGATGTGGGAATGTGCTTCTCTATGAGCAACTAACAGATTTGTGTAGCTTGACTAGTGCTCTTATATAATGAAGAATACACTAAGCAGTCTCGCATAACACTATTGCGATTAACTATGGTGGTTCCTCATTTGATATTCATGTGAGTTTGTGGTTGACTTGGAGCCACTATACTCGACATGGAGGCGCCTTTTGGTGCGCTCGTATGCGGTAGAGAGATGCTTCCAGTGGGCCACATAAATAGATTAATTTTAGTATAACCGAGTAGTCAAGAGGAGTTACTCAGAACCGGTTTGCATCTGCACATTTTCAGTACCCATAGACATCGTACTAGGATCACTTGGAGCACCACCGGCAAGCAAAATGGAGAGTACAATAACAATTGCAACGCAAGTGCGAGTGATGATATTGGAGTTAGTCATGGTGGTTCCTCATTTGATACTCATGTGAGTTTGTGGTTGACCTGGAGCCACTATACTCGACATGGAGGCGCCTTTTGGTGCGCTCGCATGCGGTGTAGAGATGCTTCCAGTTGGCCACACGAATAGGTTAATTTCAGTATAACCGAGTAGTCAAGTATTATTATGGTTGCTTAACATACGACCGAAGAAACCATATCCTTGTATAACACCTCCCCACATTTCCACTGTACTAACAAATTTCCAAATTATAACTACTGCTATCAAGACCGATTTTACATTGTGAGGCACTTGAGTCACCTATACGTAGCCCTGAAGGACCAGTCGGAGCACCACCGGCAAGCAAAATAGAGAGAACAATCATAATTGCAACACAAGTGCGAGTGATGATATTAGAGTTAGTCATGGTGGTTCCTCATTTGATACTAATGTGAGTTTGTGGTTGACCTGGAGCCACTATACTCGACATGGAGGAACCCGTTAGTAACCTTTTAGTGACTTTGATATGGTTGAGGTGTGTCTAAGCAGCGGCACCAACATGGAGCCGCTACGGAGTGATCGAGTATCTTGTAGGAGACACTAGCATGGAGCCGTTATGTGGTAATAGAGAGGTATGGTAGGCGGCACCAACATGGAGCCGCTACGGAGAGGGTAGGTCGCGGAAGTAGCCGCGCTACCATAGCGCGTCTCATAAAATATAACTCAGGTGAGTGAAACAGCCTGTTGATAAAGGTGTTCGGCCTCGGAGTCTTTTTCAATAGTGAGGCCCAGTTCATCGAGGAGGAGTTGTTGGAGTTGGCGATACTGGTCCACGACAGCGGCACGACGGTCCATGGCCAGGGCACAGCGCATAATTCCAGCATGGGCGGCCTCATCGAGATTATCCACCGCAATAATCCGGCGATAGAGACGCAGTGCATCCTGGAGTGCCTGCATCTGCTCATAACACTCGGCAGTACGGTGGAGCGCCTCCAGATAGCGCTGTTCCAGCATGGTGCGCTGGTGGCTGGCCCATTCTGAGTCGCTCTGGGGTAAAAAGGGTCCATGATAGGCATCAAGTGCGAGAGTCCGAGCTTCATCAGTAGCGGATGAGTTAGAGGAGTTGAGCAGGTGTAGAAAATGGCGCACATCATAGTCCAGTTGGACACCACTAGGATCGACTCGATAGCGTATCCGTCCATGCAGCGTAATGAGATCACGGGGCAGCACTGCCCGTAGACGATAGACTGCTCGTTTCAGCGCATCCCGGCTACGTTCTGGACTGAGGTCCGGCCAGATCGCCTCACGTAGTTCTTCAGAGGTGGCGCCATCAGAATGGAACAACAGATAATGCAGTACCTCACGGGCCTTGGCCCATCCCAGTTCGATCTCCTGTCCATCCAGCAGAATCTGATCGGTTCCCAGGTTACGTATCACCAACGTGGGGCGTTGATCGGTTGGATTGATGGTTTGGGCAACACGCAACGCTTCCTGGCGATAATCTAACCAGGTAGCAGCACGTGACCATCCGGCAGCCTGAGCCCGTTGTAATAGCTGACTACTGATCTGGGTATCCAGACCTAAGAAACGATCATGCCCTATCTGATCTGCTATGTGGGCCGCCTGTTCCAATGCGGCTACCAGTAGTTCAGGCTGATCAGGATATTGTTCGGCATACAACACTGCCTGGATCAGATAAGCACATGCACGTTCAGTAGGATTATGTTCTACCAACGGAAATATGTCATCAAGCAGTTGTTGTGCTTGACTAAACTCTTCCTTGCCAACCATGATACGGGCCTGAAGTACGTTTAGCATAATGCTATGGGGATGTTTGGCAAGATCAATACGTTTCAGAAGCTCGGTTGCCGATGCAAACTGTTCCTGTCGTACCCATAGGCGAACATGTGCGAGGGTAAGATAAGCATCAATGTCAGGTGGGCTGTTGATTTGTTGCACATAATTGTATGATCTTGCAGCTTCTTCCCACTGTTGTAAATCACAGAGCATGTCACCCTGACTAAGATAAATAAGTGCCATTGTATGATACGCTTCAGTGTTTTGTGCACAATTTAGAGCAAGTACAAAGGTTTTATTCGCCTCATAATAATATCCGATACGATGTTGCACAACACCAATATTATTCAATGTGAGGGTTCGACGGCTAGCATTATTTATACTATCCCAGTAGGCATCAGCTTGATAAAAACATTCCTCCGCAATTTTTAGTTTGCCTAATCCCTCATAGCAAAAACCAAGATCTTGCTGAATAAGCGCAACATTGTAAAAATTACCGCGTGAACGTTCTAGATCAAGTGCCTGCTTCAGTTCCTCGATAGCCTGTTGTGTTGCTCCAAGTATGTGTCGACAGGTGGCAATCATACGTAATGCCATGGCCTGATGCATAGGATCTGTTGTAAGTTGTAGGGCTTGTTCTCCGGCCTTTATCGTTTCGATGTATTTTCCGGCATGGCGTGCAAGATAGGCATTAATAACATAGACATGAACCATTTCCCCAGAATGGGCCTTAGATTCTGCCATTTGTGCCATGAGTGATGCTTCATGGTAATTACCACGATATCCAACCAGAATACGAGCACGCAAGCATAAACTAATAACATCAAGCAACTCATTGGGGATAGTTTGGAACCAGCGTTCTAATGTTTCAAGGCGTCCTTGCATAAATAGTTGTTCGCCACCGGCGCTGATAACCGTGCTGGCACCCTCTAGATCGTCGGCAACCAGGTACATGTCGAAGGCACGGGACCATTGTTCTTGTTCGCGATACCATTCGGCGATACGCAACGCCGTTGCGTGGTAGTGTGGGGCATCGGTGGTGCGGTAGCGCTCCAGCAGAAATTCACGGAAAAGGGGATGGTACCGCAACACACCCGCGTCAATCTCGGAGATAAACAGATGCTGTGATCGAAGTGCACTGAGCATCTGTCCCGAGTCGTTCCGTTGTAGCACCATATCGCACTGAGTGGGATGCAGGTCTTCGAGCAGGGCTGAGTCAAGCAGGAAGGACTGTACATCTGGTGATTGGCGGTCAAAGGCCTGTTCCACAAAGAACTGGTAGATGGGATGACCGACGGTGATGTCCTGGCGGGTGGCCTGCAAAGGAACCGGGGTTGGTGTGCTGGCATAACTCAGAAGAATACCGGTGATCCATCCATCCATCTGTTCGCTCAGCGCACTCGCAACCTCTGATGAAATTTCTGCCTGATACTCCTCGCCCAGAATTGCGGCGACTTCACTACCATCGACACGCAGAATGTCTTCGTCAAAGCCAACGAGTTGGCGCCGCCCGGCCAGGAGCATCAGGTTGTGGATGCCTGGGTGCACGCGTGACGCCAGAATGATATG
>JBCDFA010000451.1:0-5255 GCA_039178835.1 Chloroflexota bacterium | reverse complement strand
GGCTGACATTGGCACAATCTTCATACATAATGTCAGCCATAGCCTACGAACCGTTACTTGGGTTGAATATTGGTCAGTAAGATAAGTCGATCAGGTTGGGCAAATGATGAGAGCAACACATACGGATCTTCTTCATTCGGGAAATTGGTAAAGCGTGATGTGTTGTATTCACCCCAGTAGACGTTGGGTACCAGTGGAATGGCTGGCGCATTCTCCACGAAAACCATCTGAATTTCATTCATGATTTCTTTTTGTTCTTCGAGATCAGAGGTAGATGCAAACTCAGCCAGCAAAGCATCGGCTTCCTCTGTACCAAAGCGATGCCAGTTGTCACCATTAGGTTCACCAATAGGACGCTCTGCACTTTCCATGTACATCAAGCCACGGTAGAACTGATATGGCGTTACTCCGTTGTTGCTCCAGCCCATCGACATGTCAAACTGGCCTTTTTGCACCTGATCGAACCAGGCACTAAAGTCATAGGTACGGGTGGTGGCTTGGATACCAACTTCCGCCAGACTTTGGGCGATAATCTGATTCATTGATACCCAGTCAGTCCAGCCGGAAACTACATTGATATCGTATTGCATGCGTGTACCATCAGGGAGGGTGCGAACGCCATCGGCTCCCTGCTCTAGCCCAGCTTCATCAAGTAATCGATTGGCTTCTTCAACATTAAAATCTACCCAGGTTCCCGCTTCGACGGCTTCAGGATTTTTCCAGTCACTATAGGCACCACTGAGACCGGTCGCGTCGGAAGGTATTGTGTAGTCGTACACAGCGACAGTCGCAAGTTGTTGACGGTCAAACGCCATACTAATGGCTTTGCGTACATTTGGATCGTCGAAAGGAGCCTTCGTTGTGTTCAGATACAACATGACTGGAGCGTTGATGGGAGGGAACCAGTAGTTGTGGTTTTCGGGATCTTCTGAGACGTAGGTTTCTTCAACATTGGGAATGAAGTTACTGGCAAGGTCATTCTCGCCGTTGATGGTTGCAAGGTTGGCTTGGTCATTGCCAGGATACGCAGGTTGGCGAAGCCCTTGGATATGTGGTTTGCCTTCTTGCCAGTAGTTCGGATTCTTTTCGATCTGCCAGACTTGATCCTGGAACAAGGTTACTTCAGTAAATGGCCCCGTCGCGACAGGATTCTCGTTCAAAAAGGTAATTGGATCTTCGATTTCACTCCAAATATGTTCAGGCACGATCATTTGATGGCCAATATCATATATAGAGATGGTAGATACTTCGTTGAAAGTAAACTGAACGGTTGTATCATCTACTGCTTCTACAGATTCAAGGAATCTGGTAGCTGCACGTGCGTTGCCCTGTAACCCTTCATTTTCGATCATGGCATTAAACGTGTAAGTGACATCATCGGCTGTGAATGCTTCACCGTCCGACCATTGTATCCCTTCGCGCAGCGTGAAGGTCAATACAGTATTGTCGTCATTCCACTCCCATTCAGTCGCAAGCCAGGGTACAGTTTCGTTTGCCATAATGTTGTGAATGAACATTGGCTCATAAATACCAGCAATAGTCGGCCAGCGATTGTCGCCAGCGAATGGGTTGAAGTTACGTACCCAAGTGGCTTGTTGTTGGTCAGAGACGGTGAGAATACCTTCTGTTGATGGGGCACGCCCCTCGGTATCCTCAGCAGGAGCGTCACTTGAGTCGGCTGGTTCTGCCTCCTCTTCAGGAGCTTCAGCAGCATCTGTGCTTTCCTCGGTAGCCGGGTCGGACGTATCGCCAGCAGGAGCCTCTGGGGAGGCGGTTCCTCCACCGCACGCGGCAAGAATAAGGGCAAAAATGGCGAGCAGGATCATGGGCAATCTTCGAACACGCATGATGTTTCCTTTCTGTATGCTTGTATCGTACAGCACACACTCGATAGTTCAGTGGGCCCGTCTGCCCTATCGAGTGACAGCGTTGTCATGTATGTACTAGTTTGATTGAGGTGCTTGACACGAGTGTCGCACCACTAATTCCGTCGGTAACAGTTTCTGCTCTGCCGGTAAGGTAGGGCAGTCAATCAATTTGAGCAACATGTTCGTACTTTCGCGCCCCATCTGCGCTAAGGGCTGTCGCACGGTTGTTAGTGCTGGGTGAACAACGGCAGCGCGGGGAATATCATCAAAGCCAATGATAGAGAGATCATCAGGAATATGTAGCCCCCATTCACGGCTAGCTTCGATGACACCGAACGCCATTTCATCGTTTGAAGCGAAAATGGCAGTGGGTGGTGGGGTCAGTGCCAAGAGCTTCTGAGCACCCATAAAGCCTTCTGTTCGCAAAAAATCGCCGTAGTAAATCAGTTGGGGATCTACTGAAATACCACATTCAGTTAAGGCTGCTTGGTAGCCGTCAAGCCGATCCAAGGAAGCCTGCATATGCATATCGCCAACGATAAAGCCAATACGGGTATGGCCAAGCGCCAACAAATAATGAGTCGCATCGTAGGCCCCCTGCCAGTTGGTAGCACCAACTGAGTGATCGAATGTGCTTATCCCGTGATGATCAATCAGTACGTAGGGAAACCGGCGTTGACGTAATGACGCGAGATAGGCTTCGGCATGGTGTGCGAGAATAAGCAATAAGCCATCGGCCATACCCCGAGTAATCATCGATACATATGTGGTTTCTTTTGTAGCTCGACGATGGGTTGTGTACAAAAGCAGATCATACTGTTGGGTAGCTAATGCCTCATCGATCCCACGAACGATCTCCCCCGCATAGGCATGTCCCATATCTTTGACCAACAGGCCAATGACGTGGGATCGCCCCCCTGCCAAGCTGCGAGCTTGTTGATTGGCGACATAGCCCAAACGTGCCATTGCATGAATGACGGCTTCGCGTTTTTCGGGACGGACATGATCTTTGTTATTGATCACACGTGAGACGGTCGCATAGGATACTCCGGCTTCACGGGCAACGTCAAAGATGGTGATATCTTGTGGAGAGGTTGTTTTTCGTGCCATACGTCCTTCTTCATTGAACTGGTAAGCACCGATCCTGTGAGCGCTTACAAACAGAAGTGAGTCTCGCCGTGCTCAGGCAAAATGCTATCAACTTTGTCTTGTAAGCGTTTGCAAAATAATAGCATACGCCAGTAGTGGTGTCAAGCAGTAAAATACCAACGTTCACTGGGGCAAGCAGGTGTTGGCATTTTGCTACTTAGGATTATAGAACAAAATTAAGGTTGATGGCGGTGCGATGAGATAAAATGGTATGATTTACTGATGAATTGAAAGTGATATGGTGGAATAGTGTGAATAATACTCCTGAGGAGAAAACCAGCTCCGAGAAATGCTGCAAGTCCGAAAATACCCGTATACAGAGGCATTTGCCAGTCACCAAATGATATTGTCAGTAGGACATGAATAGGATTACCAATGAAGGTATAGCAACAGAAGGTCAGTGCTGAAATGGCTACAATGTGTATTCCTCTTAACTGATCCACATATTTGGCCACAATCTGTGGGAAAGATCGGAGAGCTGGTGCTCGCATCAACCACGAGAAGTTGAAGAAGGCTGCATAAGCAAGTAAGTTGGCCCAGAATCCAATCCCCATAACAAAGAAGATTCCTGCGTGAAACAGACAGGCAACTGCACAAAAGATTCGCATAGAACGGCGTGAAAGTGCGGCAAGTATGAACAAGCCCTCAAAGAGAATGGTACCAATATCGAGGAGTTCCCAAAGAATAGGTGAGCGAACAGAAAGGAGATAATCAGCCAGTACCATTTGTCGCCCATCACCAAAGTAACGTGAAACTAAGTGGCCCTGAACCGCCTGTGTTTGTAGGTCTGGCCAGCCAAAAAGGATTTTGGGTATGGCAGCAGAAAGCATACCTAATCCGATGATAACTGCCAATAGTGCAAGTGGCCACGAGGGACGACGAGGTGTCAAACCTTGATCACGTCGCGCATCTAGCGAAAGACGATCTCCCCAATTTGAGGCAGATAGCACTAATGGCACCAACACAACCAGAATAGTGTGGTTGATTTTCCCAAATGAGAAGAACCACGCATTTCCTAATATCATGAGTAGTGCGAAAGAGATTGATGCTACACGGGTTCGATATCCGAGTAAAAGACATATGTTAGCCAGTAGTGTAAGGAAATCAAGAGCATAAAATACGATGTCTGGCGGAAAACCGCGAAAAAACATCGTCAGTCCCGGAGGAGGTGCAAAAAATGTGTCTGGGAATGGTGCCATCCAGCTATACTGTTGTGAACGTGTCATAATCAGCATACCCAGAGCGAAAAGTATGCGATATATTGGCAAACCAGATAAACATGCATCAAAGGCATAGAAGATATAGTTATCGATTTTTGCTTGATAGCGTGTGAGAGATATGTGTTTCATGAGAATTCAATCCTAAGTAAACTAGCGTTTTGATCTTTGGGGCGCAGATAGTTGTGTGAGTAGTGGAGTGTATCGGTATAGTAGATAAATTCAACAATATGTGGTGTTTGGTGAGGATACAGATCGTGAATACGTTGTTCCAACCACTGTTTTGTTTCGGTATGTGTTTCTGGTTGGAAAGTATCACGTTGTTGTGTAATAGCATACCCAGGAACAATATGTGCTTTGATGAAATGCTCTAGCGGAGTGCTTTCCTGTACATTGTCTGGTAGTGCCTGACGTTCCTCTGTCGGACGGAACATCATCCGCATAATGGCTCCGTGGTGGGAGTCGGGAATGTTGGCCAGCAGTGTTTGTTGCGCGACTTGCTCAATCTGTCCATCAGTAAAATGAATGAGAATATCTGTATGTGTCGATTCAAATGAGCCATCAGCTTTGGCGCCCTCTGTTCCGGCAAATGCAGGCATCATCAGCGCCGGATATGGTTCGCCAAAGAAGTACACAAACAGCAACTGAAAGGGGAATATAAGCAAAATACTTAGAAAGAGAATTCGTATTTTTATGGTAGGCTGAAGGGTTAGATAGTTTGTCATATTGTACACCTTTTCTTTTACAAAAGATCGTAATGATGCATTATCTGCATAAACAGCATAAAAGGTGACTAATGACGGATTAGGAATGTGGTAGTGAGGTGAAAGTCATTTGTCAATGCATATGTAGTAAAGTGTTCTCTAAATAGTAGTAAGATGTGTCAATCTATATCTACATATTTGTACTCTATAGAACGAATATATATTTGGAAATGTCACATAATGTTAGTCACAGTACGTCAAAAACGTGCGTGCTATAGTAGCAAAGCGCTTGGGGATGCACAATAGTGTTAGATGAT
>JBCDFA010000450.1:0-5317 GCA_039178835.1 Chloroflexota bacterium | reverse complement strand
TTACAAGACTTTCAATCAATGGATGATCTGCGTGATCGCCAGCTTGCCTTAGGCGATGAGGATGAGCGCTCTGTTGTCGATTTATTGGTCGATCAGATTGAGTTCGCCAATGTGATTATACTCAACAAGATTGATCTTATCCCTCAAATTGATCTGAACCGTTTGGAGGGACTGATACGTCAACTCAATCCCCATGCATACATCTTCACAACTTCGCACGGCCAGTTATCGCCACAGCGCATTCTCAACACAGGTTTGTTCAATCCGACAGAAGCTGGGGAACATCCCGACTGGCTGGTAGAAGAACGCGGCACACATACGCCAGAAACTGAAGAATATGGTATCAGTAGCTTGGTGTATCGCGCACGACGCCCATTCCATCCTCAACGACTCTGGGGTTGTATCAACGATGACTGGCCCGGTGTCTTACGTTCCAAAGGTATTCTCTGGCTTGCCACACACATGGATACGTGTAGTCTCTGGTCACAAGCCGGTGGTATCTGTCATGTGAGTACTGGTAGTCGGTGGTGGGCCAGTGTTCCCAGTGATACATGGCCTGACGACCCAGACCAGGAAGCTGCCCGACGCGCACTGTGGCACGAAGAGTGGGGCGACCGACGCCAGGAATTTGTGGTTATTGGGATTGATGTCGATCAAACACAGTTCTATGCCAATCTGGATGCCTGTTTACTCACTGATGCCGAGATGGCACTGGGGCCAACACACTGGGCTACCTTCGATGATCCCTTTGCACAGTTGAACATGGCTGAGCAACTTTTAGAAATATAAAAGGTTTCACGCACTTTAGAGCGCAGCCAGACGGAGGTTACACAATGGTTGACGTTATATCATCCTGGAAAATACCAAACTACGCTCATAAGCAAGGGCAAAAACTCATCCATCAGCAATGTTGGTGTTGGGGCCAAGATATTTGTCGTAGTGAGGGGAATTTACTCCTCCAGTATGGTTTCCAGCGTGAGCGTGTTACTAACGGTGATACCCATGTTAGTTCATACAGCATGCAGATACAGCCAACCGCAACACTGATCCTCTGGGGCTTTGGGTTCTTTTACGGTAAACCTGGGTATGGTGGTATTTATATGGGGAGATATGTCTTTACACCACAGCTGCTCGACGTTGACACGCTCCCAACATCAACAATCTGGAAAGCTGATCACTTACCTAAATCGCATCATCCGCGCAGTCGGGAAGACATCGAGCGCCTGCACCAATTGGCTCCAGATGTCATGCGTTGGATCGGCACATACGAGCAGTGGGTGCAAACTACATTTGGCGAGTCGTATCGACAGGTTTGCCTGAACACCTGGAAGCATACCGCATTTTCCGCAGCACAAATGGCTCCGACATGGTTCGAACTAGCTGAGGTATGTGCGACTGCCACGACCTTCAATGATCTTAACCGTAGTGAGGAGCTTATTGATGCAGGATGAAACATACGATGTCGTGATTGTAGGTGCTGGTGCCGCAGGTGTTGGCATGGGCGTCGTCTTCCGACATCTTGGCATTGAGCGCTTTACAATACTGGATCGCTATCAGATTGGGGCATCCTTTGAGCGCTGGCCTGATGAAATGCGCTTTATCACGCCCTCATTTCCCAGTAATTCCTTTGGGCAACTTGATTTGAATGCTATCGCACTGAATACTTCCCCGGCATTCAGTGTCCAGCGTGAACACCCCACTGGAAAGGAGTATGCAAAATACCTGCGTAGTGTTGCTGAGCATTTTGAGCTACCGCTCAAAGCCGGTATTGAGGTTCAATCAGTCAAACCACAAGGGAATGGAGCAGGATTCACGCTGACAACATCAGAGGGGAGCATCCAGAGTCGTTTTGTCGTCTGGGCCGCTGGCGAGTTCCAGTATCCACCAAATGATCCCTTTCCTGGTGCCAATCTCTGCAAACACAACAGTCATATCACTACTTGGCGGGAGATTGAAGGCGATGATATCTTCATTATTGGTGGATACGAAAGTGGTATCGATGCGGCAATCCATCTCAGTCATTTAGGAAAACGAGTACACGTCCTGGACCGTTCTGGTATCTGGAATTACATCAGTTCTGACCCAAGCTCGGTCCTATCACCACACACCCACGAGCGGCTCGCTAATGCAGTAAAAGACAAACGCATCCACCTCAATGAAGGTGTTGATGTTGTACGTGTCGAGGCGGTGTCAGAAGGTTTTGCTATCTACACTGTTACTGCGGATGGCACACCGGGACAGGTCTGGAAAACCAGCGTGCCTCCTATTCTCGCTACCGGATTTACAGGCAGTTTGCAACTGGTTGAGCAGCTCTTCGACTGGCATGAGGAAGGCTACCCACTGCTTACTGACAACGATGAGGCGACCCTTACCCCAGGTCTCTTTCTGACTGGTCCTAGCGTGCAGCATGGTCCGATTATCTTTTGTTTTATCTATAAATTTCGCCAGCGTTTTGCGGTCGTAGCTAATGCTATTGGTGAACAGTTGGGTGTTGATCGTTCAGTTCTTGATATATATCGGCAAAACAACATGTTTCTGTCCGATCTTAGCTGCTGTGATGAAGAGTGCACCTGTTAGTTACGTAAAACCGCTTCAAATCTTCAAACATATGCATGAGAAAGCGAGAGAGCTTTATGCGGAATATTGATCACTATGCGACCAATTATCTGGAAAATGTGGACGTCATTATGGTGGCAAATCAACACAAGTATGAATCAGTGGCAGTTGAATATTGTATCTCCAGTGGTTATGTCAAAATCATCATACCAGAGCAAAAGACACTCATTACACATATTACTAATGTTGTAATCGAAGTCAGGTAATCCGTCAGGTATTTTACACGGTAGTATCCCATCCTTTTTGCAAACCGCATGTGTCGTATGCATGTGCGGTTCATTTTGCCGTCTTTTATGTAGTAGAGAAAGATGCAGTTTTGAACAATGTCTACGTATGTCACCACGTTCCCCAAGATCGTGCTTATTGGCTTGGAATCAGTTGGTAAGTCAGCCCTCTTTCGCAGCCTGACAGGCGAAGCCGTCGGCGATGAAATCAATGTGCGTGGTTCGACCACGACCGCACGTACAGCACCATTGATTGATCATTCAAGTCACCTGATCGATACACCAGGGATTCGGGTGCAAGATGATAGCGAAATGACGCGAGTTGCCTTGCGCGAAATAACCAACGCCGATACGGTTGTACTGGTGGCCCGTGGTACCCATGCCAAAGCCGAGATCGATACACTTCTGCGTGAAATGAACAATGATTTGCGCGGACGTAAGGTAGCACTTATTATCACTTTTGAGGATCGTGCTGCACCAGAAATACAACAACTCAAAGAACATTACCAACAAAGCCGACAGATTCCGGTCGCCCTTGCCAACGCGCGCAATATGACCACGGATCAGCGTGAGCAAGTCCTGCAAACCATTCGTAACGCAACTCCCTTACAGCAGGAGCAGTGGCAGACGATTGTCTTCATGCCGGATATTCCAGAGATCAAACCACAAAAGACCGTATTTGAACATCAGATACTTGGACCATGGGTATCACTTTTCGCCATCGCCATATTATTTGCGACACCTGTGTACTTGGCCTATATCTTTGCCGACTGGCTCCAACCGCTTGCAGATAACGCTTTGATCACACCACTCATTGCATGGCTGGCACCCATTGAAGATAGTCTGCCCTTGCTCTATTTTGTACTGGTCGGAGACTATGGTGTCATCACGCTGGGATGGTACTCGTTCCTATGGGCTTTTCCGGTCGTATTGCTGATCGGTATAAGTGTGGCCATCACCGAAGAGATTGGCCTGAAAGACCGTATCACGGCTGCCCTTGACCCATGGCTCCGTATGATTGGACTGAATGGGCGCGATCTGGTACCGATATTATCCGGGTTCGGATGCAACGTAGTAGCTGTGTTTCAATCACGATCCTGTAGCTCGTGCACGCGTAAAGCATGTATCTCACTGATTGCTTTTGGTTCGGCATGCAGCTATCAAATTGGAGCCTCGCTCTCTCTTTTCAACGTCGGTGGTGTACCATGGCTCTTTGCACCATATCTGGGTATACTCTTTCTTGTTGGAGCCATTCATACCCGTATCTGGCATCGCGCATTAACCGACACTACCGCTTTGCCCCTGACTGAACGTGCCTTTCTCCAAAAACCTACGTGGCGGGGAGTCTGGTGGCGTGTTCGGTCTGTAATACAGCAGTTTATCTTTTTAGCCATCCCGATCTTCCTCTTGATTTGTGTGGTAGGTGCCATGCTGGCCTATTTCGGCATTATGGATCTACTGGCCCAAGCTGTTGCACCAGCCCTAGCCTTGTTTGGTCTACCAGCCAGCGTCGCCCCCGGTGTTATCTTTTCAATCGTGCGAAAGGATGGTCTGCTCATCTTAAATCAGGGCGAAGGAGCACTCCTTGCTACACTCACCACTGGACAGCTTTTTGTCCTGGTGTATCTGGCGTCTACGCTAACGGCATGCCTCGTCACCCTCTGGACAATCCGTACCGAGCTAGGACTTCGCTATGCCTTAACTCTGGCATCACGGCAAGGACTCACTGCACTAGTGAGCGCGTTTATCATTGGTATTGGCGTACATTGGCTGACTTGAAACTACTTGAACGAGTGAGACACAAAACTTTCGATCTTAATCCATGCATATTCGCACTTGACTTTTGGGAAGAACACGTTATACTTATAAGTATGTAATTACAATTTTTGTTTTTACGAATTACCTTCAAGGTGCACGTCAATGAAATTAGAAGACGAAATCGACGTTTCTATTCCATTCAAAGATGAACGCGACAAGGCAATCGTGAATCTAGTACACACCTATAACGTTTTGCTTGAAGCAACACAGAGAGATCTGAAAGACTTCAATATCAACGATCAGCACTACAACATTCTAGCGATTCTGAATGTGGAAGATCCACAACCTGTTGCAATCGGGCAGATCAAACAAAGGTTGCTCAACAAAAGAGGTGATCTAACGCGTCTGCTCGACAAATTAGACCATCTGGGCTGGATCGACCGAAAAATCAATCCAACGAACAGGCGGGTCATGGATGTCACACTGACTGCTGAAGGGAGGCAAAAGCTCATATTGATGGACGCCAAGCTATCGAGACACGCGAGTCGCCGAAAAAACCTATCCAAGGAGGAAGCCAGTCAGCTGAACCATCTCTTAGACAAGCTACGTGGCTAAAAATTTTACCAATCACAAACTTGTAGTAACAAATATCGTAATCACAATCATCTTATCACACGTAAGGAGTAACGTATGAAAGTCAACAAACAGGTCTTTGGTAT
>JBCDFA010000449.1:0-5343 GCA_039178835.1 Chloroflexota bacterium | reverse complement strand
TCCACCCGTTCGACTACGATAGACGCGTAACTTCCCCTCGGGCGGATAATGCTCAGAGTCACTCTTGATCGGCACCACATAGATTGTTTCTGGCTCATGGGCATGGACGGCAATGGGGAAACCAAAGTCACTCGGCAGATTCCCGCTGACCTCAGACCACGACTCACCGGCATCATCACTCCGCATAATATCCCAGTGCTTTTGCATAAAGAGTATGTCTGGACGCGATGAGTGCCTGGCGATGCTATGAACGCAATGCCCTACCTCCGCCTCCGTGTCGGGGATCTCACCAGAGCTTAGGCCATGATTGATCGGGCGCCATGTCTGCCCACCATCGTCGGTACGGAATGCGCCCGCCGCCGAGATAGCCACAAAGATCCGATCCGGGTCATCTGGATCAAGCAGAATAGTGTGTAGACACATGCCTCCGGCACCGGGTTGCCAAAGCTGCCCTTTGGCCTCACGTAACCCCGGCAATTCCTGCCATGTCTGCCCACCATCACTGGAACGAAACAACGCCGCGTCTTCTACCCCGGCATAGACCGTATCGGGGTCAGTCAGCGATGGTTCAAGATACCAGACTCGCTGAAATTCCCAGGGGTGCTGGGTGCCATCATACCACTGATGTGTACCGGGGACACCCTCGTAGACAAACTCGTTGCCCACTGGCGCCCAGTTCTGCCCACCATCGTCGGAGCGCTGAATCAATTGGCCAAACCAACCAGTGGACTGCGATACATACAACCGCTGCGGATCGACAGGGGAACCCTTGAGATGATAAATCTCCCAGCCGCCAAAGTGTGGGCCGCTCACATCCCACTGTGCTCGTTGTTCGTCCGAAGTCAAGATGAATGCACCTTTACGTGTGCCAACCAGAACGCGTACACTGCTCATAGGGTCCTCCTTTGACGACAGGGTGATAGTGTAAAAATGTCTATAAGCTCCCTTCCAGACTCAACTGCCAGGAAACACCAAACCTATCCGATACCCACGCAAATTTTTTGCTAAACGGATATTGATCTAATGGCATAAAAATCTGCCCATCCTCCGAGAGAGTCGCAAACAACGTATCGATCTCCTGCTCAGTCCTACAACGTACATACAGCGATGTCGAAGGCGTAAACGTAAACGCATGCTGAACGTTGCTATCGATACACATAAACTCTTGACCATTTAGTGTGAAGAGCGCCTGCTTTACCGTTCCCTCCGTGCCTTCTTCACCTGGCCCATAATGGATAATACTCAGGATTTCCGATTGTTCGAACAGCGATGTGTAGAGCTTCATCGCTGCTTCGGCGTGGCCCTCAAACATCAGGAAGGTAGTAATCTGCTGCATGATTCACCCCGGTTGAAAACTATAAGAGAGATGGATTTATGGCTTCACGATACACAACGCCTGTCGAATCTCGCCCAGATGATAGACGGTATGCGCAATCATCGCCATAGCGCCACCAATCTGTTGCTCATTGGGCCACTCAGTCGTCTCACCGATCAGTGCTTTGATACGATTGTAGCTCTCGCGCAAGGACAACTTAATCGCTTCCCATTCATCTGGTGTAACGCTGTTTGTTTCTCGCCAGATCTCATCCCAATTATCGACCTGCGTAAACTGTTGTGCGCGTACTGCTTCTTCTAATACATCAAGATAAAACGCCACATGCTTGACCTGTGCAGCCAGAGTCGCACATTTGCCACCCACCGGAATGGAAGCTTCCTCTGCTGAGATAGTCGCCAGCGTTTCAAACATCGATGTGCCTTCATCCAGAAAATACCCACGTACATTGTCAAAGGTCTCATCGAGCAAAGCGTACAGCGCGTTGGTAAAGTGTTCGGCCTGAATTGGAGTAGACATGTTTGCCTCCAAATCACGTCATAACGAGGATTGTGGAATATTGACAAATTTTAGAACATTTGTACACAATTTGTCAATACCCTGTCTTCCAGCTTCCGGAAGGTCCCTAGACCCTTACACAACCAAAAACCATATATCACCCCTCACAATCACATATTTCCCCTCAAATCTTATGGGCTCCCTACCTACATTCGTGTAAACTACACGTGATTGAGCTTCCGGAAGCTCAATAGAAGGCTGCCAGCGCAGGCGCAAGAGCGGCTAGTGAAACATCATGCGTCTGGCCTGCTAGCGTATGACGTTGGGCATTCGGAAGAATATCCACCAGCGCATGTACACCATTCTGCTGGTATGCGGGACTCTCGCTCCCATCCATTACAAGGGTGGGAATCGTCACAGAAGACCAGCGATCCGTTGGCAATGGATTGCCAGACATTGTGTCTCCGATAATAGTGCCATCGTAGGCCAATGTGTGCGCTACCGCTTCAAAGGCTGGCCACATTGGCATATCCCGCATTGGAGTAACGAATTCGGCAGGCATACCCACAGCTTTTGTCATAAAATATTCGACCGCATCACCTCGACGACCTGCTGCCACCATCGCGTTCAGTTGATGCACATAGTCTGATGGTACTGGCGGCCTGCTGTCATCAACAATGAATGGAGGCTCGTACAAAGCCAGTTTTTTGATCGGGAGGCCACGGGCCGCTGCCTCAAGCGACAGAACCGCCCCGGAAGACATCCCAAACACAAACGCAGATCCCCCAAACGCCTCGATCAGGGCAGCAATGTCTTCGATCTCACGCTCAATGGCGTAGGGCAGCGTATCCCCACTATCACCCCGCCCCCGACGGTCATACGTAACGACGGTGAAATCCTGCTCCAGCGGATCGTCCTGTGGATTAGGGTTGGGGAATGAACGATGCCAGAACGCACCACCAACCAAGATGACCACTGGTCCTGTACCGGCATGATCGAAAGCGATAGCAGTCCCGTCTTTTGAAACAACGGTATCCATAGTTATGCTCCTTGTTATCGCAGAATGTGTTTCTTATCTCTATGCAAGTCAGTTAACGGTAGTTCATAGTAGTAGCGTAGGTAAGCTGTCACCCAGAGTTACAGCGGAGCGCCGGCAAACGCAATCTCATTTCCGTCGGGATCGCAGTATGTTATCTTGCGAACGCCGTTCGAGTACGTTTCTCGTTGTGCAGGGGTGAGTCCCCGCTCAGTTATCTGCACGACGACCGCATCGAGGTCATCAACGAAGATCGTATGTTTGCCATGACCAGCGTGTTCCGGTCGCTGCTCAATATACACGTACCGATGCTCCGCAAGCTCCCACACTGCCTCTATGTCGTTTGGAAAAAATGTGGGTGGAAACCCCAACAGCCGTTTGTACCACTCCAGCACCGCCGCGTAATCGGTGACGGGAATTCCCGCGAACAGGTCGAGCCTCTTCACATGAATCATGCTTATGGCTCCATTCCTTAACAAACAGGTAAACTGAGAAATTGTTACAGTCCAGTGATTTAGAGCTGTGACAAATACGCCTCAAGGCGGTCCCACATTTGGGCAGATCCTTCGGCCATACCCATTGCGAGTACCTTCTCAAGCTCTGCATCTGACGCGAATTGTGTTTGACTAATGAGCTTTGTCTTGCCTTCGTGCTCCACAAAGAACACAGTGGTCAACATTGAGGGCATGCTCTCGTTTATATTGCCCTCCGCATCTGCGAAGGCATCGGTAAAGACAATTCGCTCTGGTTCAACGATCTCATGGTAGATTGCCTTGCCCCAGCTTTCCTCACCCCCAGGGCCGCACATACAGTAGTGCCAGACGCCACCCGGACGGAAATCCATCGTACAAACTGGCAACGTCCAGTCTTTCGGCCCCCACCAATGAGCAACATGTTCTGGAGCAGTCCACACCTGCCAGACCAGTTCACGTGGGGCATCGAAGATACGCTCAATGACAAAAGTCCGTTCAGATGTTCCTGTTTCCTTGTCATTCTTCGGATTCATGCGATTGCTCCTGTGCTTATAATGTTTTGAGATAGTCATCAAGGCGATCAAAGCGCTCATTCCAGAGATGCTCAAAGGTCTTGACCCAATCGTGAATCGGCTTGAGCGGCTCACTGTTCAGGCTATACAGCCGCTGTTTTCCTTCGGTACGGACGTTGACGAGACCAACTTCCTTCAACACCCGCAAGTGCTTGGAGGCTTGCGGCTGCCTGAGATCGAGCGCCTCGGCAATCTCGTTCACGGAACATTCGCTACGAGCCAGCAGGTCGAGAATATCCCGTCGCTGTGGTTCGGCAACAGCGTTGAATACGTCTGAAGTTGTCGGTAAACGTGCCATATTTTCATTATATTCTCATATAAGAATATGTCAAGGATAAAAACACCTCTCGTATTAAAAAGGACTTATCCTTTAGTACAACTTTTCCCCTTTCTCAAGCATATTCAGAAACTGCACAAATCGCTTCTGACGGGTTTCAGGTTTCTTAGCAGTTTGCAGGCGATACGCGATAACATAGCAATTTTGTCGATTGAGGGTTTCAAAAAAAGCCTTGGCCACCGGGCGCTCTTCGAGTGCCGCCAGAAAGTCTTCAGGGATGGTCATCTCACTGGCTGGAGCATATGCAGCATCCCAACGTCCATCAGCTTGGGCAGCACGCACATGCACTAGGCCTGGCTCTTGCATGCGACCTTCGGCAATCAGGCGTTCCACATGCTCGCGATTTATTTTTGACCAGTTGCTGCCTTTTTTGCGGGGCGTAAAGCGCTGTAGATACGCCTGATCATCAAATGACTTCTTGACGCTATCGATCCATCCCCAACAGAGGGCTTCAATCACCGCCTCCTCCCATGTGATTGTTTTTTGTCCTGATCCCTTCTTGAAGATCTTCAGCCATAGCTCTGGTTCAGACGCATGATGAAGTTGCAACCATTGCCAAAACATCTTAGATGTCTCGAACGCATGAATACGGGTTTTATCTGGTTCTGGCATGCTGCCTCCTTATCAGTCATTTCGTCGTCTTCTTCCCCATGTAATGATCCCGCTGTGCCTTATCAAGGTGTTCAATAGCGTATCGTAAAGCCGTGCGTGGCATCGTCGCGGCATGCTGATCAAGAAAACGCAACAGTTTCTGCTGATCTTTCTTGCCAGCTTCACGCAGCCAACCTCTCATCGCCTTATGGATCAGATCCTGGTTGTCGTTCAGCAACATCTCGGCGATTGTAAAGGTATCAGCCACATCACCCTGTTTGATAAAATACGCCGTGCTGACAATAGCAGTGCGGCGTTCCCACAAGTTTTGAGAGCGTGCCAGGTCATACAACACATCGCGTGGTTTGTCGAACAGATAGCCACCGACGACGTAGGGGCAACTCACATCAACCAGATCCCAGTTATTGATGCGGTCGTGGCGTCGCATATACAGATCGAAAAGCTCTTTCCGGCGGCTTTCGGGCGTTTTTTTGCGGCGAGCC
>JBCDFA010000448.1:0-5343 GCA_039178835.1 Chloroflexota bacterium | reverse complement strand
GTCCAGGTTCTCAAGTACATACTGCCGCTGTGTATCATCAGAGAGCAGATAGGTGTCAACATTATCGAGAATTGGTTCTTCGCTCAGATAGTAACGAATAATCTGGGGGACATAGGCATAGAGCGCCTTGTCATCGGCGACACCAGTCCCAATGGAGTTGGCCAGCGCCACATTGCCCGCACGATAGGCGTTGAGCAGACCGGCGACACCCAGCCGGGAGTGTGGATTGAACGTAAGCGGATCAAGAAAATCATCATCAACACGACGATAGATGACATCAACACGGCGCAGCCCTGCGGTGGTACGCATATACACATGGTTGTTGTGAATCAGTAGATCACGGCCCTCGACCAGTTCAATGCCCATCTGACGTGCGAGGAATGTATGTTCAAAGTAGGCGGAGTTGTAGACGCCCGGCGTCAGCAGGACGATGGTCGGATCAGGTCGGTGCGATGGAGCCAGCGCACGCAATGTGGCCAGTAGCGCCTGCCCATACTCATCGACTGAGCGCACACCATAATTCCCGAAGAGGCGCGGAAAGACTCGCTTCATCACTTGGCGGTTAGCAAGCATATAAGACACACCACTGGGCACCCGCAGATTGTCTTCTAACACCGCAAATCGACCATTATCAAGACGAACAAGATCAGTTCCTACGACAGAGATATACAAATCTCGTGGAACCTGAACTCCACGCATTTCACGCCGAAAGTGTTTACAGCTATAGACCAGGGAGCGAGGCACGATGCCATCAGCAAGGATACGGCCTTCGTGGTAAATGTCCTTCAAAAAAAGATTGAGGGCAGTGATACGTTGTTTGAGGCCACGCTCAATCGTTGTCCATTCGCTGCGTGTGATAATGCGCGGCAGCAGATCATAGGGAAAGATACGCTCTGTTCCTGACTCTGTGCCGTAGACGGTGAAGGTAATGCCCTGGTTGAGAAACGCAATGTCGGCAGCCTGTTGTCGTTGACGGAGTTCCTCAGCAGGGAGTTCGAGCAGTCGTTGGTAGAGCGCTTGATATTGAGGGCGTGACTCAGCATCGACGGTAAACATCTCATCGTAAGCTGTGTCCAGTTGGTACGTGGCAAATGGTAGTGGCAGGTTGTGTTGCATTGGTATGCCGGATTCAATCACTGGTCCACGCCCTTCCTGTCTATATGTTCATGCCGTCTATAACAAAATATCCCCACGGCTGTGCGTGGGGGCATCTCTGCCGATATGGGGTATGTGTGACACCTCGGTATTTGTATGGTACCTGTCACTTTCCGATTCGTCAAATGGATTGGGATGGTTCTTTGTATTTGTTGATGATGCAGTGTTCAGGAAAAGATAGGCGCAAAGACACATATCTACGTCTGAAGACGAGCTAGTAAATCTTCAATGCCTTGTTTCCAGAGATCATAGTCTGACTCTGTCGCCCAGATTTCTCGCAATTCTGTTGCCTTTAGTGTACGCTCAACTACTTTTATGGCCAATTTCCGAGTTTCTTCGTCGATCAAAAGTTGATGTAATGCCAGCCATTGCTGAAGTTGTTGAGGAAGATCGGTGCCTGGATGCCCACTAAGCGCTGCCACTGTCTCCGCCGCTGCTGGGGCAATTTCCATTATTTCACTATTAACATAAGTATCATAATGTACAACTAAATCATCGGTCAAAGCTGCTTTGAGCATTGATACAATCAAACTCAGATCATTGAACTCCTCTAAATCATCGACCCAATCTAAGGCACAATCGTTTTCAAAGACGCCCGATCCCCATGCACCCATAACCTGCTCCTCTGTTGTGTATTATAGATAATCTTTATCCCCCAAAAGCCTGTTCTTGTCAGAAACAATAATGACTTAATCCTCTTCAATCCCATTGCCTAGCACCACAAAATGATCGTCCTTAGTATTCGGTTGAAAAAAGCGCCACATTTCCTTCTCAAGCGAGTCATCAGGAAACACCTCCAGCATGTGGTCACTTCCCAAACGAATCCAGACACTCCCTACGGCATCAGCACGAACGGCCTCTACACGCAGTGGAGCAGTGGAATGCTGTTCGAAAAACGCCTCCATTCGCTCATCACAACGATTTGCCCCTGGCTTGTTCCACTCAAAATCATCATCATACGCGTCTTCCAGCGGTCTATCGCTTGTAGGGTAAAACTTATCACGCGAGGCTACAACAATGCCACTGGGTCCCACGATACGCCATGCACACTGGAGATGCAGGGCATAGGTACCGACCTCACATGTTCGACCTTTGCGATCAACAACTGTATGGCGATCACCAAAGTGAAACGATTGTAAATCCACAGCCCGCCATCCATCCCACAGAGGTAGTCCGATCAACACCTGAAGCGCCTGCTCAATCTGTCTTTGCATATCAGCCTTTCTCGATATCGCGTTAAATTATGGACGCACATTATAAGCAATGTTCGACAACAACCGACTAGAATCACGAACATTAATCATCCACGAACACACTCAACGCTGCTTTACTGCAAACCAACTCAGATGGTCTGTCCTGCTCAGACAAACGACTGCGGATTTCTCGTCCATCACTGATCGTTTTATCAAACAGTTCTTCTAAATCCTCCAGCCCCACAAATTCCCAAAACACATCTTCACCATCTGAGTTCTGATAGACAACCTCTTCACCCTTGCCCAGTTGCAGTGCTTTCTGATAGGCCTCCTCCTCATCAACAGCTCGAATTAGCCGGATCTGCTCTTCACAGGTAAAAGGCCCGTCCTGTTGATCACCAACCCGACACTGCACAATCAGTGTTGCCACATACCATTGCTTTTTCATGACTTTACCTTTCAGTAGGGATCAATTGAATTATTGGATAATCCAGATAAACCAAACGAAAGCACACATAGTAGGCTTTGGTCTACCTACAAACTGTGACCAAAAGTTTATGATGGCATTTACGGGTGGCAGGAAAATCAGAAATAGAGTATCAGGAATGGCATATGTTTCTCATCTCCAGGTACGATTAATTTCAAGTATATGATGCTTCAATAAGGTGTGTCAAGGTAATGTTTGGTTTATGAAAGCACGGGGAAGGCAAACCAAGGAAAAGATGAAGTTAGTAAGTAGGTGTACGCATGGAACGTACACCTACACTTTTAGACACTCAACGTATTTACACTAACTCGCGTACCGGATGAAACGCTAACTCCCAACTCCAGAAGGTCACATCACGAAAGCCATGCCAGACACCCGATGCTGGTGTATTATTACCGTTGTCGTAGTTGTGCTTGCTCAGATCAATGCGGTTCTCTGTTGTATGCTGTAGCAAGGTAAGAATTGGAGCACCGTGACTAATAATTGCCACACGTTGCAGTGGACCAGCATCAAGGCGCGTAAACAGTTCTACCATACGCGCACGAATCTGGTCCATTGTCTCACCAGGAGCACCCTCCCGTAGGGCATGGAGATACGTGAAAGGACTGCCCAATCGATCAACAATAATATCGGCTGTTTCGCGTGTTCGTTCAAATGGTGATGCAAAAAGATGTTCGATGCTACGGTCCTGTAGCCAGATAGCGGTCTGAACCGCCTCCTGACGACCATCAGCAGTCAAAGGAGGCCCTGGATGAACATTGTATGGGATTTTCATACTACGATCTGGGGTTGCATGGCGTATCAAATACAATTCTTCTAACATATGTTCAAAACAATCTTCTTTCTTTTTTACCTTTACCATGAACAACGACGGGCAAAACCCGTCGTGTAGATAACTCCTTATTTTTTTTATTGTACCAGAAATAAGATAGTTTCGTATATCTAAAAGCTTAGAATTAGATCAGTTATCATCTATCAGATACATTTGTAGCGCGAAATTGGAGACCGATAGGAACAGAGGCATCCTTATTCCATTGAAATATCAGGCGGTATATTCTGGATTCTATCGGTTTTGATAGTTGGCAACGGCGGCGGATTCCCATGTTCATCGAACTCAGGCCAGTACAGAATGTTGCGACAGTCGCGCTTCGCCTCGTCAACCAATCCCTTGACGCTGATGATGTTACCTTTGGCAAGTTCCAAAATACCAGCATGCACACGCTCTGTTTGAACAAACCAGTCCTCCATACCGTATTGTGCAATGATACGAACAACCTGATCAACTTCTTCCAGTCCAAATTGTGCGCGTATTGTATGTTTAATGGCATCAGATACTGGTTTACCTATATAGAAAATGCTACATCCCCCGTATACAGACAGTTATGCGTCTTCTAAATCTGTATGGCGGTATAACGACGTTTAAGGCCAATACCTCTCGTTGTAAACAGTGTCAAATGTTATTTTACTCCGCAACTCTCAACCTGTACCGTGCAACTCTTAACTTATCATGTTGCAAAGTACCGTATAATACCTGTATTACCCAAAACAACCATGGGGATTAGGATGCAACGTCGTACGCCTACTATTGCCGTCGTCGGCAGCCTTAATATGGATCTCGTCACACGAACCACGCGTCGACCTGCCCGTGGTGAAACACTGATTGGTCAGTCATTCGAGACATTTGCAGGAGGCAAAGGGTTGAATCAAGCCGTTGCAGCAGCGCGAATGGGGTCTGCTGTCCATATGATTGGCCGCACAGGTCAGGATAATTTTGGCCTTCAACTGATCCAGACACTGATCGATGAAGGCATTGCAACAGAACATGTGATACGCGATGATACAGCCAGTACTGGTATCGCCACCATCATTATCGACGACACTGGCGATAACAGCATCATCATTGTGTCAGGGGCCAATGCACACCTGAGTACCACCGACATTGATCGCGCTAGCGATGTGATTACTGCTGCCGATGTGCTCTTGCTCCAACTCGAAATCCCCCTTGATACCGTACAATATGCAGCCCACATTGCCCATCAGGCTGGCACAAAAGTCCTCTTAAATCCAGCACCGGCCCAGCCATTATCCGATAAAATACTCCAGAGTGTTGATGTTCTTGCTCCCAACGAGACGGAAACAGCCCTGCTCACCCAGCTTGACCTATCACATGAAGATATGGTGACCCGGGCTGCCGAGATGCTCCTCGCACGTGGCGTCGGCGCAACCGTGCTCACGCTTGGTGCACACGGTGCATTACTCGCTCAAGGTCTTGTGGAAGAAGGGACGCAGCCAGAACATATTCCCGGCTACCGTGTTACGGTCGTCGATACCACTGCTGCAGGTGATGCTTTCTGTGGTGCGCTTGCAGTACAATTCGCCGAGGGATACCCGCTCGATCAAGCAGTACGCTATGCCAATGCAGCGGGTGCTCTGACAACAATGTCACGAGGTGCCGCACCATCAATCCCCTCGCGTGCGGCCATCGAACAATTGCTTAGTGCTCAATCG
>JBCDFA010000447.1:0-5354 GCA_039178835.1 Chloroflexota bacterium | reverse complement strand
AAGGACGAAAGCAACGCCCATTGGAAGCGGTGCACCTTTCGCGATCAAGCGCCGAGCTGTAGGGACCGAACCACATTCGCATACTGGAAATACCAAGCCAAGCAATGCTCCGGTCAGGGCAGCAGGCACGGGCGCACGGGGACAAAGACGCTGCACCTGTTCTGGCGAAACAAACAAGTGAATGGCTGATGCCGCCAGCACACCAGCCAACAGAAAGGGCAACGCTTCGATAAAAATGCCCAGGAAAATTGTTACCAATCCTCGTAATTGACCACTTAGCCCAAGAAATGCATCGGGAATGAGCAGTCCACTCGCAATCCATAGCAATCCAGCGCCAACCACGACACCAAACGATGTCACAAAGCGGCGGATTGGCTGGCCTTTGTATATGCGGGGTTGAGTCGTATCGCTAATCAAAAGTGTGCTCCTAATACACGAAAAAACGTAAGAGAACTGACTGTGATAATGCGATTAGTTGCAAAGTATAGCATGGAGGTAAACGTTATACCGGTGACAAATTTGCATAGCCAGCTAAACAATTCGTCATTGTGCCAGCAGATGGTGATAGAGGCGTTCGATCTGAGGAAGCACCCGTTCAGAGCTAAAGCGTTGATACGCCGTTTGTCGGGCTGCCTGGCCCAGTGTACGACGATGTTCCGTATATTCTAGCAGGGTTCGTATTCTTTGTGCAAAACATGCCGTCGTTGGTTCAAGCGCCCCATTCAGATTGTCAGTTATGATATCTGCCGTCCCGCCGGTCGGCATGGCCAGGATAGGGGAACCACATGCAGCGGCTTCGAGCAGCACACGGCTCAATGGTTCGCCCCACGCCGAAGGAAAGAGCAACAATGCACAGTGCGCCATGAGTCGCAGCACCTCTTCGTGATCAATCCAATTCAGAAAGAACGTGCGAATACCCATATCGGCGAAGGCCATTTCAAGGGTTGGCTGTAACGGTCCATTCCCTGCAATCACCAGATTAAAATGACAGGATTCCTGCTCGCAGAGCTTCTGGAAAATATTGATCAGAAGGTGTGCACCTTTATTGTGTTCCAGTTTGCCGACAAAGAGTAAATAGGGTACATCAAGTGGCACCTGCTGAGGTGATGTCGCAATAGTTCGGGTTATTTCGGGCATATTGACCATGTTAGGAATGACGTGGATCCGCGATGGATCGACAATGCTTGCCAAACGGGTGCCGATGTAGTTACTCACAGCAATCACCGCATCAGCCTGCTGCAAGAAAGACTGTCGTCGCCGGACATGCGCGAGCATATAAGGAATCGCAGTCATCGCTACAGCTCCGGGAACAGGGCCGAGGCGCGATACCAGATCTGTTGCCAGCGAACTCCAGGTCTGGTCCTCATACGGCACCACATTGCCATGCAGTCCCGTCGCAAAGTAATCCCACGGCCAGTGATCACGCACGGTCACAACAGAGGGAACACCTAATTTCCGCGCAGCAAGTATCATCGGTGGAGCGGTTTGTACATGCTGGGCATGGATAATCAACGATTGGGTATTGATGGAATACGCTGCCTCAGGTGCCTCCAAATGCGCGAAACCTCCACGCAAGCGGGTAGCCTCTTCTATTATTGCGTTGGCAAGCTGTGGCCAGAGTCGCTCATGTCGCATGTAATTTTTGATGAAGGGGAAAGGGAGTGTATGGTAGCCATAACGCAAACATGGAACACCAAGAGTTTCATCACGCTGGATGCCTGCTTGGTTTGGTATAGGCACAATGGCTGAAACTGCGTGCCCCTGAGCAATAAGTGTGTGTGCAAGTGCGTGGGCGCTCCAACCTGCACCACCACACCGTGGCGGAAACACATCGGTGGGAAGCAGAATCTGCATAGCAGGACTTATGATTTGGGCATAATGGCCAGACCCTGCCGCTCAAGTGCATACTCGATCCCGCTCTGCAAATCTCCAAGGGTAACAATATTTTCGAGATCAACACCGAGGAAAATGAGCGTTTGGGCCACCTCTGCACTGATACCAACCAGAATGACCTGCGAGCCCAACAAGCTGGCTGCACGGGCTGTTTTCATCAAGTGATTAGCGACACTTGTATCAATCGTCACAATACCAGTAATATCGATAATGACCAGTTCGGCCTGCTCTTCTGCAATCGACTCAAGTAGCGATTCGGTCACACTCTGTGCACGCCGACTATCTATCTGACCAATCAACGGTAAAACCAGCACACCACTATAGACAGGAATGATAGGTGTTGAAAGCTCCTGCACAGCCGCCCGTAATACCATTCGATCACCAGCGGCCTTCTGGAATTGCTCAACCATATGTTGATAGGCTAACGAAAGCATGGTTCGCAGACGCTGTTCGTGTAGCTTGTCAAGTACTTCAAGTGTTTCCAAGGCATCAACAGACTCAGGATTGTTGTTCTTGATCACTTGAGAAATAACGCTACGCTCTGCATCAAGAGCCACCAGAATCTCTCCACTGTCAACTTCCTCCAGTTGACTGCGTGCCAACTCTTCAAGAGTCTGTTCAAGCAAATCTGCGTCTTGTTGGAGCATACCGATGATGCTATCGACAGCTGCAAGAAGGCTGGTACGTTTTTCTTCAGGTGTCTGACCTGCTGCTTGATCACCAGATGGTGTCTTGATCAGCATATCAGCAATCTGCTCTTTATGGGTTGTCAGTAATTCAATCAGCCGACTTGGCATGCGTATAGTCCTTGACCACCAGTTCAAGTATCAGACACACTCGTCCTGGATATGTGATGATATAGAAATCTCTCTATTTATTCCAGTTTCTACAGCTATTGTAGCATATCTAGCTACATCCCAAGCAATTCGTGGTATCGTGTTTTCAAAAAATGTGCAGGCAAACTATAAGGCTGTATCAGGTTGATGAATTTTGTATCACCATTTCAGTCAGAATGCGCTCAAGTTCAGCGCAATGCTGGTGCCACGAGTAATAGTCAGCGACACGTTTTCGGGCCTTTTCGCCCATGATTCGTATGTGTTCTGGTTGGTTGATCAGCTGTTCTATCTTCTTTGAGAGGCTCAAAACATCGCCCTCATGAAACAACAAGCCTTCCTGGCCATCACGGATCACTTGATTGAGCGGATGAATGTCTGTGGTAACAGTAGGAAGAACTGCAGCCATATATTCATACACTTTTAACGGAGACCAAAAGAAACCTGCTGCACAAAGGGCCGGATGGTGCTGTGTATTAAAAGGGGCAATACCAATTGTTGCCTGTGACAGTAAATATGGTACTTGCTCATACGTAATCGCCCCGGTAAAAAGAAAATAGTCTGTCCACTCTGACACCATCTGCTCTGCCATAGCACGGTCTGGTCCATCGCCAATCAAGAGAAACCGTATACGGGCTCCCTGTTCTAAAAGATGTACAGCGGCACGTATCAGTTCAAGTGTGCCATGCCACGCACGAAACGATCCGAGAAAAACAACGACAGGTGTACTATGTGTATGTAACGCAAACCGCCGCTCAAGTTGCAATGGCTCTGGAATGACTGTGTCGAGTAATTCAAAACGCTCTACATTGGCTCCCCACGGCAATTCGATGATTTTGTCACGTGCTATCTCCTCAGGCACTGTCGTATGGAGTGGCGTAACCATTCGTTGGGCAACCCTACACTGCTGTACAGCCCAGCGTCGCATTGGCCTACCAAGCCAATCATCGAGCCGTCGTTTGAAGACCGCAGGTGGATCGATAATGAGTGCGTTGACTTCGAGCAACAGCGGAATGCCGAGATCTTGTGCCACAAACACACCACAACCAGCAAAATTGTAATAGCGCTCCATAACGACATCGGGTTGAGTAGCACGTGCGAGTCGTTTCACGATTGGGGTAACACTAAGCGAAGCAGCTTTCGGAACATCAAGATAGTGGAGATGAAACATATCATAAAATGTTGATATAGGCCGCATCAGCGATGAAAGGGCAAACTGTTGCTCTTTTGAAACAGCCACAACGTGTACTGTATGACCACGTGCTGCTAAACCACGGGCCACTTCTAGTGTATGGGTCGATCCACCAAGCGTGCCAGGTATTGGAATACCACTTGCAATATAAAGAATATTCACAATCGCTCGTAACGTTCCAAATCAAGAGTGATAGCTAAGGCCCCTGGGGCTGCCTTTTGGACAATCGTATTGGCCTGTTCAATTGTTGTTTCTTTGGCACCAACAAATAATGTTGTGTTGCCCTTACGTAAAAATCCACCCGTGGAGGCAAGGCGTGTCACGCCAAAACCTTGCTCGACCAACGCATCTATGGTTGCATCTGCAACCTGATCCGAAACAACAAATACCAGTAACTTCATTGTAGATCGCCCCGTGTGTTGAAATTTGGTGCATTATAAGAGGCTAAAGCACGTGCGTCAATAGACATAGGTAAATACTATAAAGTGTTTTAAAGTATAAATGATATGTTTGTATTACAATAAGGCGCACAAACTGTATGGTGTACCAGTACAATGATTGACAGGTCGTATGGCGCCTGCTACAATCCGCGCCGCTTGGATTATTTGCAGTCCATCGTGCGTGCATTTTGCACAGGCACACACTTTCTTTCAAAGAGAACAGGAACTATGATATGGTGTATCGTTGTGTAGGAGCTTTGTGGCGTTGCTACATTGCCATATTGTTTATTGTTTTTACAGTGATAGCCTGTGCACCACCAGAACCAGATACACCTCGACCAACGGCGGCGGTAGCACTTGCAATTACGGTTGCGCCAACACAAGATATTGATGCAACTGCTACCGTCTACGCGAGTCAACTCATTCCAACGCCAACACCTGCAGGCCTCTATGTGGTACAACAAGGTGACACACTTGGCAGTCTTGCAGAAGAATTTGGTACCACTGTCGAGGAGCTTCTGGCGGCCAACGGCATGACTGATCCAGACTCGCTCCAATCAGGTCAAGCATTACTGATACCGTCATTGATCAGTGACACACTCCAAATTACCACCGAGGGCGATTTAGATGAGACAAACAGCATAACATCGACACTTACAGACGAACAACAAACACCTACGCTAACGCTAAACAGCCCCTAATGTTCAAAGCGCATCGTCCAAAAGACTGATCTTTTTATCTTGACACTTGTCGGGATTTAGGTATAATGCTATTGGACATCTAATTGATATGCCGATCAGGCACAAAGGAGGTGATGCCCATGAGTAGTAGTCAGAGTATGGGTATCGCCGAGGGTTTAGTATAAACTAAGCTAAGGCGATACCCGTTTTGAGAAAAAGCACCTGTCGTAATGACAGGTGCTTTTGTATGTATCGTAATAGAAATCCCCCTATCAATAAGTGTGATAGGGGGTTCGCTAAATGTAAAAACAGAGTT
>JBCDFA010000446.1:0-5357 GCA_039178835.1 Chloroflexota bacterium | reverse complement strand
GGTGCCACAGGCTCAGGGTAAGCAACTTGCCGCGTATTGCCTGACTGAGCCCAATAGCGGTACCGATGCTGCAGCGATGCACGCTACTGCTCGTCGCGAAGGGGATCACTACATTCTGAATGGCGAGAAGACCTGGATTAGTCTGGCCGATGTTGCCGATAACTTTCTGGTGTTTGCCATTCAGAATGTAGTGATCCCCTTCGCGACGAGCAGTAGCGTGCATCGCTGCAGCATCGGTACCGCTATTGGGCTCGGTCAGGCAATACGCGGCAAGTTGCTTGCCCTGAGCCTGTGGCACCAGATAGCGCTGCTGTTGGTCTTCATTGCCCCATTGGAGTAACGAAAGCGAGTTGAGTCCCGTATGCACACTCATAACCACACGAAGGGATGAGTCGACCCGCTCGAGTTCTTCGCACACCACAGCGAGCGCCAGATAATCCATACCTGCCCCGCCCAACTGTGTTGGAAAGCAGATACCGAGAAAACCAAGCTCACCCATGCGATCAAGAATGGGACGGATGTGGGTACGTGTCTCGGGACCTTCATCCGCTTTGGCACCACTGCGGTCCCACTCATGAATATATGGTGCAACTTCTTTTTCGGCAAAGTTGCGTACAGTCTTACGCAGCATCTCATGTTCTTCGTTGAGAAACATGCCGTAATTTTCGGTAAAATCCATAGAGATACTCCTTTGTAGATGATGTCAAAAATGATTGATGTCACACCACACGTTTATGATTATTAATAGATAAGCAACAGGTAACATTCTAATACATTCTGAGAAAATTGTGGTTTAGCAATAGATGGGACTGCTCATCCTGCCACATAACTCGATTCACCCTGTTGAGCCTCCTTCGCTGCACGTTGCAGATCAACTCGAGTCAGCAGGATCATACCGGCGACAAAGAAAATAATAAGTGATACCAGCGCAGTGCGATAGCTTTCCGTAAACTGGAGCGCCAGACCAAAGAAGAGTGGACCCAGCCAGCTTGTTCCCCGCTCGCTGATCTCGTACAAGCTAAAGTACTCGGCTTCTTGCCCCGGTGGAATCATCTGGGAGAAGGCCGAACGGCTGAGGGCCTGGCTCCCCCCAAGCACCACTGCAATCGCTGCAGCCAGAACATAGAACTGAATAGCACTTCCAACCTGAACGAGATACCCACAGGCCACGACCACTGTCCATATCACCAGGCTGGCCAGAATAGCACGCTTCGCCCCAATAAATCGAGCCACAAAACCAAAGAGGAGTGCACCAAAGAAAGCAACGAACTGCACCATCAAAATCGCGGTGGTGAGTGTCGTGAGTGGCAGGTCAAGTTCTTCTGCGCCGAATTGGGAAGAAAGCGCAATCACCGTCTGGATGCCATCGTTGTACAACAGATATGCCAGTAAGAACAACAACGTTTGCGGATAACGTCGTGCGCTGCGTAGCGTGTGTGCGAGTTGCTTAAACCCGACGGTCAGATAGCGTTCGCCCGGCGGGAGTTTACGAATACTTTTGCGTGGGCGAATAGCGAGCATCGGAATGATCGTAAAGATCGCCCACCACATTCCCGCAGAGGTCAGGCTAATTCGCACGGCCTGATTTTGGGTCAGACCAAACCCATCGGCATTGGAAAACAGCACCAGATTAAGTGCGAGCAGAATACCCCCACCCAGATACCCCAGTGCCCAGCCCTGCGACGACACGGCATCACGGCGTTCCGGGCTGGCGATTTCGGGCAAAAACCCGTTGTAGAACACAATCGAAGCACCAAAACCAAGGTTAGCAATCAGAAAAAGAAGGCCACCAAGCAGATAATTGTCACCTTGAAGAAAGTACATTCCCATTGTTGCAAAAGCACCAATATATGCACACACGCCCATCAATTGTTTTTTTAGATGTGAGAAGTCAGCGATAGCACCAAGAATGGGCAGAAAAAAGACCTGCAGAAAGACCGAAAACGATATCATGTATGCAAAGAATGAATCGGCAAAAATGGGGATGCCAAGTGGGTAGACAAATCCATTGGCGTCGGCAGCGTTCTGGGTAACACTAGTGAGATATGGCCCCAGAAAGACGGTTACAACAGTGGTTGAGAAAGCTGAATTGGCCCAATCGTAGAAGTACCAACCCACCTGTTCGCGCCGATTATCGATGAGTGGTGCCTGCGACTCAGGTGATGTCGATTGTGGTGTGCTCATGGGTACTGTGTTTCTCCTGGTGTAGTGCGCTCTTTTGACAACTAGATTTTCATTTTCATATATGCAAGAGGCATTAAAAAAAGGGGGCGTTCTAGTCAACAAAAACCGGAATGGAATGTCCCAGCGCTAAACCAGCACGTGTGAGATGACATGCATAGCCGTACACCTCAACACCTGCTGCAACGGTTTGTTGGAGTGTTGACGCAAAGGTCGGATCAATGGTCGTGTTCAGCATAACCGCCTGTGCCTCACCGCCCTGCGCCACAAATATCACGGCAATGCGCGTCCCTTCACGAGCCAATGTGGCCAGTTCCTGTAGATGCCGCCGTCCTCGCTCAGTCGGTGCGTCGGGGAAAAACGCACGATCATCGATGATCAATCCCGCAGATTTTACCTCAATGATGCAAATACGCTCGCCATCAGAGACCTGAAAATCAAAACGGCTATCGCCAATTTTGACTTCACGACGCACACTGGGATACTCACTAAATTGAGGAAATACCTGTGCTTCTAATGCTGCTTTGATCAGTCGATTGGGGAGGTGAGTATCAAGCGAGGCCAGGGTATCACCACGATATGCCGCCACTGCTTGAAATTTGGTTTTGCGCCCAGGTCGGTCGTGCTGGGCGAGAAGTAACGTCGCACCGGGGATCAGGGTTTCGGTGAGACGGCCACGATCAGCCAGATGCGCCTCTACGGTCTCTCCATCGAGCACTGCTTCAACGAGAAAACGATTCGGACGTGCCACAAACGTAGCCTCAAAGAGTGGGCCGCCCGAACCAAGTGGAACACAAACTGGTGTAGTCATCTGTGGCTGCATGGCTATGACGAAGTCGCTATTATTGTAACCTTACCGCCCAGTCCAGTTTGGCGCACGCTTTTCGAGAAATGCGCTGGTACCTTCCTTGGCATCCTCAGTCATAACAACATTGCCAAAGAGCGCTGCTTCGTGCATACAGCCATCGACAAGGCTCATGTCCATACCCCGATTGATGGCCTGTTTGATCGCTGTAACAGCAATCGGCGCTTTGCTAGCGATCTTCTGGGCCAACTCGTGCGTGGCATTGCTCAGTTCTTCGACAGGATAGAGTTGCTCAACCAGACCGATTCGCAGTGCCTCATTAGCGGTAATCATGTCACCAGTCAGGTTGAGCAGTTTGGACATGCCGGGACCAACCAGCCGGGTCAGGCGTTGGGTGCCCCCCCATCCAGGGATGATACCCAGATTGATTTCGGGCTGGCCAAACTTCGCGGTATCAGCGGCAATTCTAATGTCACAACCCATTGCTAGCTCAAGGCCACCGCCAAGCGCAAAGCCATTGATAGAAGCAATCACGATTTTGTGCATCTGGGCAATGTAGAGGCCGACCTGATGGCCACGCTCACCCATCACACGTGCATCGGTGGCGCTCGAAAGCTCACGAACCTCGCTGATATCGGCACCGGCAATAAAGGCTTTGTCTCCTGCACCAGTGATCACCGCGACACGCAGCGTGTTATCTTCTTCGACTTCACGAAGCGCTGTGAGGATTTCGCCAATAGTGGACTGGTTAAGGGCATTGCGTACACGTTCACGGTTGATCGTAATCGTTGCGATGGCACCGTCGCGCTCGAAGAGAATGTTCGTATATGTCATAATCTTCTCCTTGAATATTGTAGCCATATGATACCACGATTGTAGTATGAGGGTACCAGACCCTAAGGGTTGCCCAAAACACGTACTTTTTGAGGCTGTTGCGCTGGGTATTAGACATTGGGACGGCAAAACAAGAAACCCTAAAGGTATACGTTTTATGGCACTGTAGGTACAGAATCGAAGGACATGAGACCAGACCCTAAGGGTTAAGTCAAAACTGCCCTTTTTCTGCTTGAACACACCTTGTATTGGTCATTGAAAAGGCAAAACAAGAAACCCTAAAGGTTCCGATTATCAGTCACATATCAGCACATTTTTCTTTATATTTCACGCTCAAGGAGATATAATAGGAGTAACTTTGGAAGGAGAAAGAATAATGTATATTACGCGGTACTTTTGGGGCTATGTCTTCTTACTGGGTCTTGTTGCGTGTAGTCACTCTCAGCAAGCATCACAGATACACATCCAGAATGAGACTACCGAAACCGCTACACTGACGAACGAGACCACAGAACAACCCTCTCTAGTGAGTCCAACCAAACGACCTACACCTACTTCTACCGTGAGAGCGGCTAAAGAGCCAGTACTAGTTGATCAATTACCCTTGGATGAACCATGGATTTCAGGGAATAGTAGCACTTGTCACGTCGATCAATCACCACATAATGAACCACCGATTTCAGGAGGTGTCGGTATATGTCATATTGGCAAAAACTACATAATGTCTGTGAGCAATACAGGAGCATTGCAAAAGCTTCGTGTTCCTGTGGAAAAAGTTATTGAGCGACAGACGAAACCACCACTTCTCATAGCTTATAGTACAGAAGAGACATTTATACTCATAGATACCGAAAACTGGCAACACATGCCACTGAATGTATCTTCCGATATTTCTGTTCAGGGGGCTCTCCTATCCCCTGATGAAACACAACTAGTCTTCAACAATTCACCGAGACAACAACAAAACGGTCAGCGGGAACAGTCACTCCAGGTAATGAACATACAAACTGGCGAAACCTATGTTATTGAGAGCAGTGAATTGAGTGACAATGAACTACCACTAGATCGCATTAGACCGATAGGCTGGCGGGATCACATCCTGTATGCCCGCATGCAAACAAGTGCAACAAGTGTCTTTTGGCGTATCGATCTTGCTCAGGCACCGCGAGACATTCGCAAAGAGAAGGTTATTGGCTCAACTGGTATATGGGGATTTTCCCCATCTGGTAACGCCTTTGTGTGGGATGATGCCTACGATGACCCGCCCCCACGCCTACGCAATCTGGTGACAGGCGACGAGACTTATCTTAATGATACACAACGAGTTACATTTTCCCCAGATGGACATTTCTTAGCATCAATACGCGCATCGGCTGATGAACAAGACCTTGAATTTGTCCTCTACGATCTGATACAACCAGACTTCGTAACGCAAGCACCAATCCAAAGAGTTGACTTACCCGAAGGAACGAAGCTTGGTGAATTGCAATGGGAAGGTGATGGTCACTATATACTTGTTTCATATAGAAATGTGCTG
>JBCDFA010000445.1:0-5360 GCA_039178835.1 Chloroflexota bacterium | reverse complement strand
GGCTTTGGAGTGCCACAATTGAGTGCAGTTGCTGAGTGTACGGAAGTCGGGCATGAGTTGGGTGTACCAATTATCGCCGATGGTGGCATTCGCACGTCGGGCGATATTACCAAGGCACTGGCAGCAGGCGCAAGCACCGTGATGCTTGGCAGTTTACTTGCTGGAACTGACGAGAGTCCTGGGGCGAATGTCATTCGTCAGGGACAACGCTACAAAGTTGTGCGTGGCATGGCGTCGTTGTCGGCCAATATTGATCGACAAGAGGTTGAAGGGCGTGAGGTCGATCCCGACGATTGGGAGCGGGTCGTGGCGGAGGGCGTAGAGGCGATGGTACCGGTCCGTGGCCCAGCCAAAGACATTGTGTATCAACTTGTTGGTGGGGTGCGTTCTGGCTTGAGTTACGCTGGTGCTGCGACAATTACTGAACTGTGGGAGAAGGCCGAGTTTACGCGTATCACGTCGGCGGGGAAGGCCGAGAGTGGCGCCCATGATGTGAAGCTGTAGGGCTGTGTTGCATAGTGGCGTTTTGTGCGGGCTACCTGTGTGGTAGCCCGTTATGCTACCAAGTTGATGTACCTCCCCTGCATTGTGGTGTCGGGCTACTATCTGGCCTTAAGAGAAAACGAACCACAAATATATGAGTATCGTCAGTTTTCCCATGGTCGAACTCCCAAAGAGACATGTGCTGTTGATGTAGCGTTTATACTACCTCTATCACAAATCGAACAGCACATGATTTTATAATACCCTATGTATCATCTAAAACGTCAATACCTGATACTTTTCATACAAGAGTTTTCGTAGACTCGGGTGTTCGTGGTACTCATCGAGCAATGGAATAGCACGTTCTTTGACCGTTGTCCACACACCAAATGCACGAGAGCAGAAACTGCATGCGCCGTGAACTGTATCGGCCACAGCCTCGAACAATGGATAGAGTTGGTGTTTGGGGTCACTGATTTTAGCAAGTGTTTCTGTTCCTGCACCATCAAAGAGCATTTTGACTGTATCACCAGCTTGTTTGCATTCGTTTGCCGCTTCCAATGCGTTCACAACTCGCGCCATCGCGTCATGATTGTCGAGACCGGCCAGAATAACAATTGCTACTTTCATGGTAGATTCCTTGATTGAAGGTAAAAATGCCCTCTAAGTATACCAGATAATCTCTTGTTAAGAGAAGTTCTTGTCCCAAACTTTCACTATGTATTTCCTGAGAGTCTTGCTTTTGCGAATTGTGACTATCGCTGTCACACTTGGGTGCTATGCTCATTCGGTGTCAATACCCTGTAATACATTTGGAGGTGATCCCGATGACGTTTTTGGTCGCAAGCCGTCGTATGTCGCCACAGACCATCCACAAGCGTTTTGGCGATGTGCTTATATATGATGTGACTTCACGTGGACCAGAACCATGGGTTCGGTTTAGTCCTTTCTATCCCCATGGCAATATTCCCGTGCCTTTTTCCTCAGGGCAGACTGGTATGAGTGTGGAAGGCATCTGGCAGGGCTTAAAGGTGTTTGAAACCGCAGATGTTGATCCAACCAAGTTGACGATTACAACGATGAAGAATATCAAACGGACAGTACGCCGTTTTGGTGCCGTACTTGGTCATCGTGTCGGACTTGAGGGGGATCGGTTACTTGGTTATGAAGAAGCACGACGAACCATTTATTTGCCAAGTTATCGATGGGTTCTGGATCATTGTCTCCAACAAGAGATTGCGTCGTTACGTCGTTTGGGTGAACAAACAACAGTGGTGTTACTCGATTACGAGACCAATGGTGATATCAGCGATGTATCGCGGCCATTGTCCCATGCGGCGCTCATTGTGGCCTATCTGAATGAGGAATGGCCATAGTAATCACATGGGGGCGACTCTCAATGGAAGAAAGGTATGCTTGCACATCTGCTGACTATGGTTTGCACGTAAAGGATTATAGATCACCAGTTGCAAGCGTAATAGTTAAAGGAGTCAATCATGAACATCGGTATTGTTGGTGCCGGGAATATCGGTAAAACATTGGCGAAGTTATTCGCAGATGCTGGTCATCAGGTCGCTATCAGTAACTCGCGTGGCCCTGAAACGCTTCAGTCTCTGGTTGCAGAGTTAGGTGATAGTGTGCAGGCTATGTCGACCACTGAAGCAGCGCGTTTTGGTGAGATTGTGGTCGAGGCGATTCCTTTTAAGTCCTATGAGGAATTGCCTGTTGAGGCCATTGGTGACAAAATATTTGTTACCGCGTCAAACTACTATCCTGATCGTGATGGTGACATTGAGCTTGGTTCGCTCAGTGATAGTGAATTTTTTACTCAAAACCTGGCAAAGGCCCGTGTGGTAAAAGCATTCAATACCATCTGGTCCGAACATCTCGCATCACAGGGTAATGTGTCCAAACCAATTGCCGAGCGACGTGTCATTTTTGTAGCAGGTGATGATGCTGATGCCAAGCGTCAGGTCAGTGACCTAATCGAGCAGATCGGCTTTGGGGCTGTTGATACCGGGTCACTCCATCAGAGTAAACAACAGCAACCTGATACGCTAATCTATAACAAGGATATGACTGTCAATGATGCGCTGGCAATCCTGCAAAAGGATCGGGAAGTAGGCGGATAACCAAAAGTGATAGGCTTTAACAATAAAGTTAAAATGTTCATAGTATCGACTTGAATCTTCGGTCAATTTGTCGTACTATCTCCATATATACGTCTCACACAATAGACAATCTATCTCACGTTTTATTCCTGTGTCAAAAAGTGAACCTGTTGTATTTGTATCATGGAGGTATGCATGAGCAACACAGAACGCGGTTGCCCGTTTGACCACAGTACTCTCCCACCAGGTACCGATGGTGTTCCTGATCTCGACGAAACCGCTGAGTTTATGATGAACCCGGGTACGTTTTTGAGTGAGCGTCAGGCACAGTTTGGTAATACGATTTTGTCGAGAGTCTTTGGCGTTCCAACGGTTTATATGCTTAGTGCCGAAGGAAACGAGTGGGTTTACCGTGGTGAGAACAAGTATGTCGCAAGTCAGTGGCCCATCGCTTTTCGCCGACTTTTGGGAGAGAACTCGATCCCTATGCTTACGGGTGCGATCCACCGTGAACGACGACGAATCGTCGAACCCCATTTTCGTTTCGACCATATGGCTCAGTTTATACCAACGATTGAGGCCGTTGCCCATAAACACCTTGCGACGTGGGTAGAGTCTGATTATGTGGCTATTATTAATAAGATGCGGGAATTCGCCTTTGAGGTCATCAACGTGTTTCTCTTCAGTGATGATCTCGCCAAGATCGATCTTGCGTATATGAGCCAGGAGTTTGTGTTGTGGACCGAGGGTTTGTTTGCGGTCGACATGGATGAAAGTCCCGACGCGCCTTTTGGGCGAGCGTTGCGTGCAAAAGATATTTTACAGGAGCAGATTGGCAAACTTGTAGCTGAACGCCGCGCCTCTGGTGAGCAGAAAGCAGATATCCTGGGAACCTATCTGACGACTCAGGACTCTGACGGCAACTTCCTTACCGATGCGATTATTGTTGATGAGTTGCAGAATCTACTTTTTGCGGGGCACGATACCACCGTAACGTCTATGTCTAATTTACTGTTGCACCTTAGCCAGAATCCTGATGTTTTAGCCAAAGCTCGTGAAGAGCAACAGGCGTTTGATACAGCGGCACCGATCAGTCTTAACGATCTCAAGGCAATGCCCTACCTTGATGCGGTGATCCACGAAAGCCTACGGATGATCGCTCCGGTGCGTGCCATGACTCGTCGGGTGCTGGAGAATACCCAGTATGAGGAATATTGTATCCCCAAGGATTATGCGGTAACAATTAACTGTCCTGTAACTCACCATGATCCTGAGGTGTGGACAGAGCCGGAGAAGTTTGATCCTGAGCGCTGGTTTGATCCACGGAGCGAGCAGAAGCACAAGCCTTTTGGTTTTATTGCTTTCGGAGGTGGTCCGCGCCTGTGTCTGGGGAAAAACTTTGCCCTGGTGGAAATGCGCCTGATGACGGCTTTGATCCTGCGCGGGTATACATGGGAAGTGTTACCGGATCAGGATCTTACCCATACTGTCTTCCCGTTCCCCAATGTTAAAAGCGGTTTGCTAGCCAGCGTTTCACGTCTATAGTTCATCTACGACAATCAGGCAGTCGGTGGACGGTTTAGCCATCCACCGACGCTTTGTCAATTACTCAATACCGCTCAACTCGCGACCTAGCAGTCCCAACAGCACAACATATGGTGTTCCTTCGTTCTCCGGGTGATACTCGAAGCGTGCACGTTCAAAATGCTGTGTGAGGTACTCCTGACCATCAGTTGGATTGACCTCCATGACAGGTGAGGAGATCGGCATACCAAACAGTGCTAGACTCTCCGCAAAGCTCTTGCCTGCCTGCCCATCGAACTCCAGCCCATTGCTCGACCAGTAATCCAAGAACTCTGGTGCAATAGCCTGTCCTGTCTCGGCGAAATAATTTGGCGCATTGGGTTCACTCTTGCCAAAGCTGGTCCAGTCTCGGTCCTGTGCCTCCAGACTATCGACGCCGAGCCGACCCAGCAACACGTCATACGGTCGTTCGTTCTCTGGATGCAGTTCTAAGCGATTACGCTCAAAAATCTGAGTCTGAACAGCTTTTCCTTCGATTTGCTCCTCAAACTGTTCGGTAATGGGGAATCCAAAGACTGGCAATCCACCATTCTGCTCCCAGAACTCAAGCATACGCCCACATACCTGATGGCCGGTCTCAGGGAAGGCGCGACAGGGTCCACCATCGGGTGGGGGAGGTGGTGGCTGGTAGCTGCGGAACTGTGCACTCATCTCTTGCGTCAATCGTAGATAGAGGTCACCAAATTGCTCACTCGGTTCGATATGGGTTCCCTCTAAGAACTCATTAAAGCTTGTGAGTACTACAGCGTCAGCGTTGCGATCCATTGCTGTTTGCCATGTGCCTCGATAATACTCGCCACCAGCCCGGTCACGTCGATGTCCGTTCGGGCGAATTCTAAGGTCGTCGTAGCCTGGCATCACTGTCGCGATAAATGGCTTATTTGTCCCACGTGAACTATTATAATTTTCCAGCCGACCAGCGTAGGAGTTCATCGCCAGACCGGGTGTGCTTTCCCAGGTGATGTCGTAATAGTACAGCGCATCATACACATCAAGATAGTTGAAGTTGTCTGTGCCACCAAACCAGTACTGATCGCGGTTTGGGTCGGCCTGGTTGCGGAGTTGTTCCCAGGTGCCTACGCCACCAAGCGAAGGTGGATTAAACCAGAAGACGGCTGGTTTGCCTTGAAACGTAAAATAAGCCGGACTGCTGGTGAAATCACGTCGTAGCACATCGAGTGC
>JBCDFA010000444.1:0-5424 GCA_039178835.1 Chloroflexota bacterium | reverse complement strand
CCCGCCTAATCCCCCCACTTGCTTCTTGGTCCCACCCTCGTTTTTTGGCGGGTCCTGGGGACCACCCCCCTGCCCGGGGGTTCGTAAGGGGCCAGCCGTGGCCCCTTACATTGCTTCTACTCACACAACTCGCACATCACCACAACGCAGGACTAAAACCCCGCGCTCATAACACCGCCCCGCTGGGGCGGAAACGCTCTCCTACCCCGCCGAGCCCTTCGTAATGTCCCACCCCATATGCTCCGACAACGATTGCACCAACTCATCGATCCGCGCTGGAGAAACGTTGGCTTTCTTCGCTGCTTTTTCGATATGTTCACGGGGGATGGGCTTGGCAGGATCGAGATAGGGACCAATTTCGTTAAAGTCTTTAGCGAACAAAATCTGACCAAACTTGGAATGCTGTTTTCCAACAAGGGAAGTAGCAACACCATCAACAAAAGCACGCTCTTTAAGTAAGATATGTGTATCTTCTTCTGGCCACACATCTACCAATGCTGCAAGTGCATTACCACGTACAATTTCGTGTTTATCCTGCACTGATCGCTCTGTCAATAAAACACGAGTGACGTCATCCGGCCATATCCTCGCCAACCCTGCAAGTGCAGTAGCACGTGAGGTGTTATCAGTATCTTGCACTGCCCGCTCCAATAGTAACATCCGAGTTGCTTCATCTGGCCAAATTTCCGAGAGTGATTTAAGGGCTCCAGCTTTAACACTCCCTTCTTCAGACACTGTCAATTCTTCAATAACAGTTCGATCTTTAAGGATAGCTGCAACAAACTGTGGCCAGTACAACAGTTTCAAGTCGAATCTTGACAACAACTTTTCTTTATAGGGAATGTTACGCTGCCCTGGCCACTGGAAGCTCATCTCCTTAGTTGAGGCAATCAATTCCCCAAGAATTAGTGGACCAAGATTAGTGTTATCTGTTTGAAAGAGTGAAACTATCGCTGCCAGTAGCGTATCACCAGCCTGACCCAAATTCGCAGTATTCCGCACCTCACCCAGACACCAGATCGCTAATGGCAACTCCGGCAGTGGTATCTTACCGTCCCATTGCTCCAGATCGATTCGTGTCGCCAGACGCTCGACGATCTGCCCTACAAACTGCTCATCGATCTGGCCACAGATCAGCCGCAGCACTTCGCGCCAGTCGTCATCGCGGCAATGCTGGTCGAAGAGCCCTAACAATTCCTCAAAGGTCATTTGCTGTGGCTGTCGATCAAAGCGACGCACATATTCACCAGCCGTCAGATATTCCAAAAATGTTCGATGGACAAAGCCATAGAGATTGGGACCACGCAGACAGAGGATATAGTTGCGCTCACGCAGTTGGCCAATCATCCGTCGGGCGGCTTGCCTGGCCTCGGCGGCGTTGGGTTGCCATTGTGCATCGATGAGATAGTGCTGAATTTCCTGTTCCAGATCCTCTTGTTGGATTACATTACCACTCAGGCCACCTGCGCCAGTTTGCATACGTATGGCGATCCGACGTAACAGCGCTTTCTTATCATCGGCATTGAGGTAGCGCTCTTCTGGTAGCTGTAAGTTGCGATTAGCATCCCAGTGATGACAGAGCACTTCAACGGCCTTTTCATAGAACTTGGCTCGTTCACGGGGTAATTCCTCTTCACGGGCCAACAGCGCCATAATCGTAAGCAGCAGCGGATTGCCTGCCAACAACCGGATCGATTTTGACTGCTTTAAGCTCCCCAGCACCCGTTCGATCCGCTGTTCGGCAAGTTGAGGTTGCTGAGGAAAGGTGAGTGCAAACCAACCCCGAATAAAGGTCTCGATCTGTTCGTCGTCGAGATCCTGCATACCAAAATGGGCAAATCCGGCGTTGCGGAGAATATGCTCGCGATAGCCGACCGGACGAGAGGTAACGATGATGCGTGTGTGCGGGTAGCGCTGGGAAAATCCAGTAATCTCATGCATTACCCGCTCACGGTCTGTTAGATCAAAGATTTCGTCCAGGCCATCGAACATCACCAGTGACGAACCGTTTTCGAGATAATCGTGGACGGCATGGTCATCCAGAAACCACTGATCGGTCTTGCCCATGTAGGCCACATACTCCAGAAAGGTGTCACACTCATTACGTTGTCGTTGGGCGTAGAAGTCGCGGAGTTCGATCAGCAGCGGGAAGGCATCCTTAAATGCACTGGTCCAGATCAATGGCTCACCGGATTGCTGATCGATAGGTGGTTCGATAATGCCGGTGAGGAGGTAACGTAACAACGTCGATTTGCCGGAACCCGGCTCGCCTGTCAACACCAACAATCGATTATTTTCCTCTGCGATCACCTTCAATACCGATCTGGGCGGCTGTTTGACATAGGTAGTGTGCAACTGCTCAAAGCGTTGTGCATCAAGAGTTGCGTCGATATCATCATCTAATTCAAGGTCTTCGCGCTTTCTAAGGCGGGCAGCGAGGTCTTTGGGAATTTCAACGGGTGGTGGATTCTCTCGAACCTGTTGCGCCACAAACACATCACGAATAACCATCCGCCCAGGGTCTTCCGCATAGGCGGGCATCAGGTTCGCCAGATCAACGGGGGCAAACCGGGTTCGCATACGTAGGGCATATCTGTCTTTTCGTACCTGTACCTTGACACCGCCCTGCCGTTCGAGTAGTTCTTTGACCTCCTGCATGGTCTGAGCATTGAGCAGTTCACGCAGTTCATCCGACAAAAGAGATTGTTTGATCGCTCGGCGACGGAAGGCAGCAGTAACACTGTTCCAGACAATCTCATCAGGCAGATCCTGTCCACCCACGGCATACCAGCGTTCGCGCAACACCTCTGGTGATGGTCGCTCCTTGTCATTAAGATCACGAATGGACTCAAGAAGTTCAGCCAGAACCTGTTTATCTTTGATAAAGGCTTTGAGCGAATCGCGATACTCCTTCAGTTCCTCGTCGGTATAGCCAGCGCCTTTGATATTTTGCAGCAGCGTATCCAGACAAACGCCACTCGCCTGTTCCAGCGCATCCTGGTAAGCGAGTTCGAGCTTATCGCCCTCACCAAGTTGTGCTATCCAACCAAAAACTGATTTTGCTTTGTCGGTGAGATACCCCTTGCATGCCTCCGTAATCACCTCGCGGGCCAGATTGCCCAGCACGAGTGCCAATAGTGGTGTTACAACCGGATCCATTCTACCAGTTCCCCTGTATGATGCCAATATATGAAAGGAGCAAGTTGTAGGAGTGTAGCGCCTGCTTATTGTAATAGAGATTGTGGAAGATTAGCAAGGTTGTAGTTGGGGAGCAGACACAAGTTACTAGCTCACTCATAGTAACAAACCAGAGGGCGCTCAAACATATAGCACCTGGGTGCCTTTTGCCGGAGAAGCAGCACGACTCGCAAAACCCGCATAGAAAAACGGAATATTGTCACCTTCATCGCCGTTGAGCCGGCCACGGACCTTATCAAATGTAATAATTGCGATATGTGCGTCAGGTTCACCAGTTACAAACACTGGTTGGTCATGTTGCTGGTGCCAAAAGAACGTACCCTCAAATGCACGAGCAGCAACTTCTAAAATATATGATCCGACAAGTTCGACTAGCGCATCAACGGTATCATCTGACATAACATCAATAAAATCGGCAGCATCCCCCAGTAGCTCTTCGATACTGTCAAGACTGGTTTGAGAAAAATCCAGTGTGCCACTTACTCGATCCTGAAACTGTGTAACGGTCAGATCGGCCTTCTCGGCAATCAATTCACGTAAAGGACTCATGAGATAAACAATCCTGTGTTAAGCATTCTCATTGGAGCGTAATTGTGCCATATGGGAGCGTAAATAATCCACATTCTGAGTATCGTGGGTGTTTTCAAACTCCACCAAGTAGGAATGAAACAGGTTCTGTGCTTCTGGAATGCGCTTGAGCGAATGCAAACAGGACAGTTTGGCAAACTCACACTCATCTGTTGCCCAGAGTCGGCGTGCAAGTTCGACGGTCTCTGGTCGCGCAAAACGGGCCAGGGCGTGGAGTGCTCGTCGTCGGGTGTAAGAATCGTGTTTGTCGAAGAAGCCCCGTAGGATACGGACATCAGCCTCGTCAAGGTGCTGAAACTTTTCAAAAGATGCAGCCAGTTGATAATCGCAGAAATCGTCATCTCGCAACAGTGCCTGTTCACAAAGGAAGATAAAATCTGCATACGCAAGTGAGCCACATCCCGACAAAGGCGCATCTGTACGAGTCGAAAGCCAGACAATAAGGTTGTTATATTCCTCGTTGCGTGAAATAAAAAAGAGTAACGAGTCTATAGATCCAGGGCATAATCTGGTGACCAACTGGTAATCAAAGATGGGCCTGACCAGATCCTCGATCACAGACCAGTGCGGGTAGGAGCAGTCGATTTCTCCACTATAGCGTAGATGTTCACGCCCTGTGTATACCTCATCGAGCCACCTATCAAGCTCTTTGCGCTGTTGAGCGATTTGAATCTCTAGCTGTGTGATATCTATTGACATGATGTACCTTATCTTGAAAGCTATTGTGTCACTACTGGTAAACGATATGTCATTAGTATATTTCATAATTGACACTAGAACACTTGTTTGCTATCATCAGCTCGTTTCAACCTGGAAGGCACACAAACCATTCATCAGTATAGCGAGGTTATATGGAACCCTATCTTGAGTCAGTGGCAACAGTATCGCTGGTTGGTATCGGCACACGCACCACAAATGCTGACGAAGCCAACCCTGAAATAGCACGTATCCCTGATTTATACCAGCAATTCTTCTCGCAGCAAGTAGGCGACAGCATTCCCGAACGCAGCGATCCAGCGCTCCTCTACGCGGTGTATACCAACTACGAAAGCGACCATCAAGGCGCTTATGACTTTTTGTTATGTCAACAGGGCGGTAGTACCTCTGCGCTTCCCGAGGGTCTCACCGCTGTAACAGTTCCTGCTAGCCAATATCTGGTGTTCGAGGCCAGTGGTGAGATGCCGCAAACTGTTGTCGTTACCTGGCAGACGATCTGGGGCTACTTCGATGATAGCATTCCGTACCGTCGATTGTACACCGTCGATTTTGAGCGGTACGACCAGACACAATCAAATCAGGTCAAGATTTACATTGCGGTTGAGCCACGGTAGAAAACAGCATAACATCTTTCCCCAACACACGCTTTTGGCAAACCAAGGGCGTGTGGTTTTTTCCAAATTACTGATTTGTTTCCATCAGACCTATTTCTCATATGCTTTCCCAATGCAAGCTGTTGACACTTCGTATCTCAGGACATACGACACAGTATAGTAAAAACAAGTATTCCCCCACCTAAAAAATGAGGTACTGCTGCTTTGGGTCCATCTAAATAATCAAGCATCAACTATTAAAAAAACTATACTAATAAAATGATATAATTTGGTGTTAAAAAAGTATTATTTTTGCATCCTATAAAAT
>JBCDFA010000443.1:0-5438 GCA_039178835.1 Chloroflexota bacterium | reverse complement strand
GGCGGCGGTGCACGAGGGAAACCGCTCCATCGGATCTTGATGCAGCGCCCGGTTGAAGAATGGAGCGGTATCATACAAATGCGCCGGGAGGATGAGACGCATATCACCAAGCTCAGGGCTATCGTCAGACGGTTTGAGTCCTTTGCGGCGGCGCTCACTGGCGAACAACGGATGCCCCATCAACAACTCAAAGGCAATCGCCCCCAGGGCAAATTGATCACTATGGATCGTTGGTTGTTGCGCGAGTTGCTCAGGAGCACAGTAACGTGGTGAGAGCATGGCGGCATCTTCAGCCGGAGCAAAAAAGCGGGTTCGCGCACTACTAAAATCGAGCAGCACCAACATGCCACGTTCATCAAGAATGATATTGCGTGGATTGACATCACAATGGATCACCGGATGGTCAGGGTGATGCTGGTGGAGATAATCCAGCGCGGTGGCAAGTTGTGTAACAATATGCAGCACTGCTATTGGGGGCAGTGGTTTGCCAACCAGTTTATCGAGTGCAGTACCTTCAATAAAGTGCATTACGAGAAAGTTCTCACCGCTGTGCGAGCCACTTTCGACATAGCGTACCAGATGCGGATGCTGTGTTTTTCGCAGGAGACGCTGCTCGTTCAGAAAGTAGTCACGTATCAAATTATCCGCCGAGCGATGAAGCCGTTTGAGTGCAACAAACAGACCATCGCTGGTACGCTGAGCAAGATAGACTTTGCCACTGAGTCCACTGCCCAGTTCCCCAAGCACCAGATACTCACCATAGCTAAAGGGCTTCAGTTTACGATAGATCGTCATAATGCACTACACCTATGATCGCTGACCGCCGCGTTTGACCGTTGCGGCGTGTGATAAGCTGCCGCTCCGCAATCGACGGCTATCTTCCCGGCCTCGACGCTGCCACAGAGCTAACCCCAAAGTAACCAATCCACTGACCACCAGCGCAGCCAAACCAGCCCGGAGAAAGTAGTCTTGCAACACCTCACCGAGTGGCCGAAGCGTCGTAGCATTCACAATAGCCTGGAACAAGAGTTGTTGGCTACTCGCCTCAACACCATCGACTACTGCAAGAATTTGCCAGCGATGGGTCTGCTCATCCGCAGGCACATCAGATGTAAACTGCACCCGATAGGCACTGGAAGACGACACCTGCACATTCTCACGATAGCTGGCACTGGCTTCTTCTGCAGTAGGCTGCACCAAGGTCACACCATCGGTAGCCTGAGAAAGCTCAATAAGCCGTGCCGCGCCATCACCCTCCTCGGGGTCAAACCCAAAACGATAAGTATGGATGGTGACGGATTGCTCTCGTGCCAGTGACAGCGCCGACTCATAGGCTGACCGGCTTAAATCATCACGCCCATCGCTCAACACCACCAACGATCCGGTCGTACCTCGCTCGCTGGCCTGCTCTGCGACGATATCAACGGCCTCACTAACAGCAGCATAGAGGCGCGTGGCGCTCGTCTGCAGGCTGAGCTGCGTGTTGAGATAATTGATGACCGCGTTGTGGTCGTGCGTAAAATCAGCAAACTCGGTAATCTGGCTGACCTGCGTGCCATCACCTGTCGGGATAAAGAGACTCACCAGTTGCGGATCATCCGGGTTGATTGCCGTCCCCGACTCCAGCAGGCCAATCGCCGCCTGACGCGCCGCCTCGACCTCATCAGCGCCGAGCAACTGGCTGGCATCGAGCACAATCCCCAGCACTGGACCACGCGAGCCGGTTTGCTCCTCAGCAATCACCACACGATCAGGCGCAACAGGTTGTCCGTTTTGCAGAATCGTAAAATGCTCCTGACGCAGATCGCTGACGGGCTGGCCCTGCTCGTTCAGAACCTCGATCAACGCACTAGGAGACGGAAATGCATTGCTGCTCTCAACCACCTCGATACGTGGCACACCCTGTGCCAGTAGTGTGGCCGGTGTCATAAGCAAACCTAACAGCAACAGACCAATTATCCGTGATATATGTAAAAAGAAACCCATGATACCTCTTTTCCTATCATCTACTTCCTTCATTGTGAGCGGTCGTTTGCCACATACAGCACACCATCAACGGAAAGTCTGCTCAAAGCGGAGCTTCACGGCATGCTCCCCATCTTCGGGGTGATCAGGATCACCAAGTGTCACCACATCACCACTACGCAGCGGGAAAGACTGGCCACCCATGGCCCCCAGATCGTGCTTCTGCGTTGTTCCCGTCGCATCCACACGATGGACGAACAGCCCGTTGGCGCTCTGCTGATCCGCGACAGTGGTCTGTCCCTGATCATTGGTGTCGAAGCGGGCATGCTGCCGTGACGTGACACTATCGGTAATCACCATATCGCATTCCTTGCGGCCCAGCGTGTCACCGGGACGGATGGCAAACTGATTCCCCATGTGGGCACCATTCAGCACCTCAAGCCGTCCGTATGGACAACTGGCGCTGTCCATCTGCGCCGTGGGAGCGGGGGTCGTTTGTCGGCGCAACCGACGGGTCGTGTCCTTCATGACCTGAGTAATCTGGCGGGCGGCGGTACTCACCACCGGAACATTGACAACCGATGCGGTCATGGTCAGGCTGCCCATCGTGCACAAGACACCGATCACCGCACCAACAATCCCCATACTGGTCAGCACACTCAGATATTGGCTGAGCGCCTGCGCGGTTGGGCGGGGAAACTGGCTCTGATCGAGTGGCCAGGACATGCCTACTAAACCGACCGCCTCGCGAGGCTGAAAGGCCACATACGCCGACGGGCCAATGAGCACCAGCGGCAGACAGGCCAGCAGCAAGAGCAGAAACACCATCACTTTGCGCTCAAGCCGCCGCACGGACACCAACATCATAAGCAGCGTCACGCTGCCGATGATCAATGCTGGGAGCGCGGCAGCGGTGTACCACCAGCTATTATGCAGCCCACCCAGATCACGTAAATGTTGCCAAAAGAGATATTCTTCCATACCTTTCCTCTCATTTAGAGCAAGCTGTATACACTTTACACCACCAACACGACGATCTAACGCTAATGAACACTAGTATTGCCAGCACGCTCTCGTGCCTTCTCTCGCTGTTCCTGTCGCCAGCGATCACGCTCATGCTCGCGACGACTCTGCTCTTCACGTGCCTGTTCGCTCAGGCTATTGATACGATTAGCCAGCGTACGACAAGCATCTGCCAAACGCTGGTTCGTATGCATCTTGTTAGTGAGACCAGCCTGAAAGGTATCGCGATACGGTCCAGCAGACCATTCAAGTGCAGAGGTCGATCTGATGTGTCGCTGAGTACTCAAATATTCGAGTTCATCCGCAACTTGATATAAGCGAGCAGCAGACTCGTTTGCAACACCCCAGTTCCAACGCACATCATTCCAATTAGGATTTGGCATCTATACACATTCCTCTCTGTACAACATCACCAGGACCTCTCTAATGAAAGGCCTTCCTGAAGTACAACATTTATTGGGTTAAATAGATTATCCTACATATACTTACTACCATGAAAGTGGATTTAAACCCTTTTTGCCAAAGTCCACCACATCACCAGCAAAGTCCATCACATCATCAACCATTTCGCTGCCCCTGTCCATCACATCATCGACCACTCCAACGCCCCTTTCCACCAAATCACCACCAAAGTCCACTGCACCACTTGCTAGATCAAGGGCCCCATCAATAAATGCAGCAGTAGCTTGTGTGGCATTAGGGAGTGACATCACAAAATGATTGAGCCGATCACGATACCGGTCGATCTCATCAGCTATTGACTCTGGCAAAAATTCGACTATCAAGTCGACCTTGCTGTTTAGACGATACATCACATACCCTCTGGTTGTATCACCAACAACATCAACCAGTCCAAGGAAAGGTGGTATAAACTCACTCGACAATATATGTTCAATTACAGTACTATCACGTGATGCATCGCTTGAGGCAACTTCGGTAAGATTGCCACTAGTGAGTCCCGGTGGCAAGCCTATAACTCCAGCATTCTCCAGTCCTTTTACATATTCGCTCATACCATGAGCGCCCACAAATTCCGCACCACTATCAAGTGGTATCTGATCCATATACTCAAAAACTGCCTTATGCCGAGTGAATGGAAGTACCAATTCATGGTCAAACATTGCGACTGGATCAGTTGCATTACGATATCGAGTGTAGACCACATCAGAATTAGGCCGAGCACTGGCTGGTGCGCCAAAAGTAGTCACCGTTGCTACATTAAAACGATCCACAAAATCCTGGTTATCAGCCAGGTTGTTCGCCACAATCCCCCCCTGGCTGTGCCCTGCAAAATGAAGCGTTGCTCCTGCTGGAAGCGTGTCATTGATGAAATCCATTACATGACGCTCATAATCACCTGGCAGTCCCAAACCACTTTCTATGGCTCCAGCCCAATCATGGTAGATATCCCGCCCACCAGTGCCTTCCAACAAGATGAGATACTCTCCTGATGCAGTCTTGTAAATCGTGATGGGATGCGGGATGTTTTCCAACAATCGAGCCAGATCGATCATCGACCCCAAAGTCTGGTCGTCCGACAGAGGTGCATGAATGAAGCCCCCCAGGCCATCTGCCTGTAAAAACTGGTAGCCGACCAATCGAATCCAGTTATCATGGTATATTTCAGTATGGTTGGCCGAGTGTTGTATATGATGCACAAGATCAAAAGTGTCAATACCAACAGCATATTCGGTACACGTATGAGCAAACTCTGTGAGCAAAAGCTCCAGTTGTCGCGCCAGTTGCCGCTCTCGTTCACATATTGCCAAACCAGCACTGGCATAGTCAAACAACGCGAAAGGGCTGGCACTGACTAAGTTATGTGGTGACATTGTCGCTCCTCCGTATCCTAACCTAAGCCTTCATAGACACTTTCCGCAGGCACCTTCGATGGAGACACAGGTGTCTGCAATGACTCCAATGATGGCTCTTCATCACGTGACTGCTCCAATGGTGTTTCGGCAAAGCGGGCAAATGTCGTCTCCACCATCTGCTGCACCTCTGCTGGTGTCACGCACTGAACACTGACATGTGGAGCCTGGGCATGTGGGGCCTGTAAGATCCAACACGTCGCATCGTCGGCCAGTACCGTCACCATTTGTTGTGGCGGGTCGGGCTGCACACGATACAGTAGTTGGAAAGTCACGGTCAGGGTCGCATTCAGCATGGTCTGTACCAATTGTGGCGCATGCAAAGGGGGCATTCCTGCGGTAACAAGTTGCGTAACGGCAATATCTGACTGTTCCGGTGGAAGCTTTTTTATTTCTGTTATAGTGGTGCGAGGAAGCGTGACGACTGGCCCTGATGGGCTTGCCTGCGGCACTTCTGCGAGCCACTCACGTACAGCATCTGCACCCATATCCCCATCGGTACTTGACCTAAACTGATGCATACCAGCAAGAAGGGGACGATATACAACTGTAGAGTCTGTATGACGATAGTGATATTGT
>JBCDFA010000442.1:0-5451 GCA_039178835.1 Chloroflexota bacterium | reverse complement strand
CCACGTCACCTGTTGTAACATTGTGGCATCACCACGCAGGATGAGGGTAGCAGGGCTGTTATTCGCAACAAATTCAAGATCACGAGGAAAACCATAGACTGGACCAAGCATCGGATGCTCAAGAATGCGGTCGGTGCTCCGTATGCGTCGGCCATCATCCAACGCATACAGAATCGTCCCATCATAACTACAAGTAGTGGCAAACACATCTGGCCGCTGGGCAGCAGCCTTCATCGCCATGGCCCCCCCAAGCGAGAAGCCCACAATACCTCGCTGCGACCGCTCTGGAATGGTTGGAAAAACGGCATCAACAAAGGGGATAAGATCTTGAAAAAAATAATCTTCAAAACGTCCGCTCCCAATTCCTAATCGATGCCCGGCGAGTGCTGGCGAATGCATATTCGTGAGCAGGCCAGGAATATGGTTATCATTACTCGAAAGACCAGGGAAAACCAAAATAGTGGGGCCAATCTGTCCAACTGCACGCAATTCCTCATACACATCAATAATATTGGTTGAACCGCGCGAATCATCTTCTTGGCGATTAAGCCATTCGCGTTCGTGGCCACGTAAAAAATAGATTGAAGGGACATGCTGTTCTGGTACGATATCAGGAGGAACAAAAATATAAAAACTTTTGTAGATACCAAGGGCACTGCTGTAAAATGTAATATACTGTACCCGTTGATCATAAACGGGTATTGCCGGCTGGATTGAAAGTGGAAGTTCAGTCACAATACTGCCTTCTGTTATTTTAGTCGAGCGAGTTCGTCGCGTGCGTGAGCACTGCCATAATCAACACCATCCTCGTATATCGCTTTGGCTTGTTCGATCTGTCCCTGCGCTTCCAGTGTCAGCCCCAAACCATAATAAGCATCAGCGTACTCAGGCAGGAGTTGCGTTGCCTGTTGAAACGCATTGTGTGCACCATCAAAGTCTCCAAGGTGATATTTGCTCCACCCCAATGCTGCATAGGCATATGGTTGATCGTCTCTGGTATCCAACGATGTCTGCAAGATCTGTACTGATTCCTGATACAAACGACGTTGACCCAGCAAACGTCCCTTTTCCTGTAAGACCCATCCTAATCCGGTCATTGCATCGACTGATACTGGTTGTAGCACCAAAGCTTGTCGAAAGCTTTCTTCAGCATCGACATAGCGCCGCCTTTGCTCATCAGTTCCGTAGGCAAGACGTAGTGCCTGATCACGGTACACCCACCCTAATGTTACCAAAACACGTTCCTGTTGTGGGGCCATTTGGGTTGCTGTCTGCAAAGTCTCAATAGCACTGTTGTAATCAGGAACCGCCTGATCGCGATACACTTGGCTCTTGCCAATGTATGCCTCGACCTGATGTGGCGTGTGTACAATGGCTTCATCAAATGCTGTGAGTGCCTGAGGATACTCATTTGTAGCATAATAGCTCCATCCCAAACCAGCATAGGCGCTTCCAAAGGCTGAGTCAATCGCAATAGCTTCATCAAAATAGTCGCGTGCCAGCTCATGCTGTTTTTGAGCATCGTAAAGATAACCAAGATTGACATGAAAGATAGCCATATAATCCTGCAAGGCCAATGCTTGCTCAAATGCAGCTTTACTTCGTTCCAAAAGCACAGTATCACCAGTCAACAAATACTCCTGCCAGTAGACATATCCTTGCGAACTGTATGCCATTGCCAAAGCAAGATTATCTTCATTTTGGGCTATGTCCAATGCTACATCAGCGTCATCTATAGCCTGTTCTAGCAGTTGTTTATCGTTTTCTTCAAGGGCCTGTTCTGATAAAACAATTGCCCGGGTACTATATCCTATCGCTAGATCAGGATCAAGCTCAACTGCTCGATTTGTGGCTTCCAGTGCTTCATCAGTATATCCTTGATTAAGACGCGCTTCCGCAAGCAACGCATGGGGCAATGCATAGCTGGCTTCGGAACGAATGGCATTTCGGGCAGATTGTTCGGCTTGCTCGTGCGCTCCACGCAGATTGTGAATCAATGCAAGCTGTGTATGCGCTGTTGTATGTTCTGGATCAATATCAAGAACCTCTTCATATGCTTCGATAGAACCAATAATACCACCACGTTGGGTAAGCGCAATGTCTGCATCTTGCAGCAACTGTTCAATCTGCTCATCAGTATTATCAAAAAATGCCACGCCAATGGTTATAGCAATGAGCAATACAGCTATACCGATGCTTGCAAGTGCCCAGCGTGGAATACTAAACTGACGTGGTGCAGACAATACCTGAGATGTTCCGAGAGCTTGATCAGGTTGTAACGAGGTGGGTGGTGGAGTGACCAACAAAGCCGGTTCATCCAAGTCACTGACAATCGTTTGAGCACCCTCACTGGTACGAGTTGTGGGCATTGTAACCGTCGGAGTCTCGTTTGTTTCAGAGAACTGTGGTGTCATTTGTGGCTGTATCGAGGACGGCTTGTTGATAATACCAGCAGCCTGTTGTAATGCAAGGATCAACTCACTTGCCGTTGCAAAACGTGCTTCGGGCCTCCGGGCCAATGCACGCATAATGATTTCCTCGATAGCTGGGGGAATATCGTTTCGATACTCGCTTGGTGGGAGCGGCGCATACTGGAGACGCGCGACAAGCATGCCCATGGGTGTATCCGAGTCAAACGGTATACGCCCTGTTAGCAGCTCATACACAACCATACCAAAGGAATAGATATCGGTTGGTGTGCCGATAGTTGCTGTTCCCTGAGCCTGTTCCGGCGACATATATTCTGGGGTTCCCATAATCGTGTGGGCCAGCGTCAACCCTTGCGTAGTATTGGTGCTCCGTGCCAGACCAAAATCAACGAGATACGCCCAATTGTTCTGCTCTATCAGAATATTCGATGGTTTGATGTCGCGATGAATCACACTCTTGCTGTGAGCATAATCGATAGCTGATGCAACCTGTTCAAGCGTTGGTATCATGTCAGAAAGATCGGGGGCATTTCGTTCTTGCACCACATCCTTTAAGGTAGTGCCATCAATACACTTCATCACAATGTATGGTCGCTCGTGAATAGCACCTACAGCATAGACAGGCACAATGTGGGGATGTTCCAAAGCAGCAATGCTGCGAGCTTCTTGTTGAAAGCGTGCAACATACTGTGGATCATGTGCTAGCGCAGGTGACAATACTTTTAATGCCACAATTCGATCAAGATCGGCCTGGTGAGCGCGATAGACCGACGCCATGCCACCACTACCAATCAACGATAGTATTTCAAAACCATCAATTATTTGTCCAATTAAATCTTGATCCATACCTTCTGACCCTGTATGTCAACATCGTATGTATGTTCTGCACACTAAGATGACGTAATCGACCAGGTAAAAGGTTCCCATCTGTACATTCCTGTTGACGTTGACTCTCACAATCGCTATCATACACAAAATGTACGAATCATGAAACCACCAAAAGAGTGTGAAAAAGGTGATTATGTCGAATCGCGAGCGAAATGAACAACGACGTAATGAGAAACAACGTGACCGACAGATCTACTACTTTTCGACCCTCAAACAGATTGCTGAAACGCTCAACAAGACTGCCGATCTGCGAGAGACTGTCGAAAGTACATTGCCGCTGGTGGTTGAGTTGTTAAGTCTCCATACTGGATGGCTCTTTCTTTTAGATGAACAAGACACGTTTTATGTAGCCACCCATCATAACTTACCGCCAGCCATGGCTTTCCCTGGTCCCCCATGGTGTGACGCATGCACATGCCAACGACTGGCAGTCAACGGTGAATTGCACACAACTGCACAGGTCGTTGAGTGTAGCCGACTGTATGGTGCCCCTGGGGATCGACAGGGGCTTGCCTACCATGCCAGCATTCCGTTGCTTGAAAACGATCACCTCATGGGAATTCTGAATGTGGCAACATCACAGTGGGACCTCTTTACGCCACAAGACCTCCATATTCTGACAGCAGTGGGTTATCAGTTTGCAACTGCCATTAGACGAACACAACTTGCAGAACAAACAACACGTATTGCTCTTATTGAAGAGCGCAACCGATTGGCCCGCGAAGTCCATGACACACTTGCACAGGAACTGGCAGGTATCGCTCTCCAACTTGAGGCTGCCGATGCGTTGCTAGAAACAGCACCAGCACGTGCGCGAGAACGGATTCAACAAGCACTCGAGCAAACACGTGAGAGTCTCGTGGAGGCACGTCGTTCAGTCCTTGACCTCCGGGCTGGCCCACTGGAGCGGCAAACACTCTCTGAGGTTTTAATAGAATTACTCGAACGATTTGCCCACGAAACAGGAATAGACACAACCCACAACATTTTATTTGACGGTCCACGTCTACCAGCACGTTATGAGCAAGCACTGTATCGTATTGTGCAAGAAGGTCTGGCAAATATTCGTCAGCACACGAAGGCCTCCAAAGTATCCATAACCTTGTATCAAGTAGATGATCACATCCATCTCTCCATAGAAGATGACGGACAAGGTTTTGATAGCGGTACAATAGCAACATATCCATCAGAAAAACACACGACACGAGGATTTGGGCTGATCAGCATGCAGGAGCGGGCTTACATGCTTGGTGGAGGCATGCATGTCTCAAGTTACCCTGGATCAGGCACACGAATTGACGTGCATATTCCACTCTAACGTGACACTTCTTCTGCAAAACCCAACTTGTGTTCACGGAAACTGACAAATCGCCCTTCACCAATGATTAAATGATCCAGCACATCAATGTCCAGGAGTTGACCAGCCTGCTCAATCTGCCGTGTAATAAGGATATCTTCTGGGCTTGGGGTCGGATCACCGGAAGGATGGTTATGAACAATAATAATAGAAGCACTGTTAAGCTTGAGTGCCTCCTTGAACACTTCGCCAATCCGAATAAGCGCCGAATTAAGACTCCCGACATATACAGTGTGGACTTTCTGCACCTTATTCTTCGTATCTAGGCAGATAGTACGTAAATGTTCCTGGTCAAGATGCCCCATTTCAAGTCGCATCAATTGTGCCACATCAGTGGGTGACTTAATCTGGAAACGTTCTTCGGAACTTGTCAGCAAAAGACGACGGCCAATTTCCAATGAGGCTTTCAACGTAGCTGCTTTGGCTTCACCCATGCCATGGACCTTGCAAATATCAACATAGTCGGAGCGCATCAGACCAGCCCAACCACCATATTCACGCAACATCTGTTGAGCAAGTTGTACTACATTCATTCCTTGTACACCAACACGCAAGAGAATTGCCAGCAATTCAGCATCACTTAGCGAGGCAGGGCCATAATCGCGAAGACGTTCACGAGGCTGTTCGCTACTTGGCAATTCTTTCATACGTATGACATAATCACTCATCGTATTGCTCCGTCTGAAAAATAGCTCACTTGTTCTCTACTCATGATCCGGGTTATGTGCGCTTCTATGCCTACTTGAGCATCTTTAGTGCCTCCATGCTGGGTCTGGT
>JBCDFA010000441.1:0-5461 GCA_039178835.1 Chloroflexota bacterium | reverse complement strand
TTGCGTGGTGACCTCATCGGCAGTCCCCACCGCATGTTTGATCGTTATGAGGTTTCCGCGTTGGTCGTAGGCATAGGTGGAGATACGCCCTGCCATGTCAATAATCTTGGTCAAACGATTACGGGTGTACTCTAGTATTGTACTCCGATTCGCTTGATCGACAATGTGTACCAATCGATCCTGGTCGTAGCTAAAATCAAGATAATTCTCATTGAGATCTTCCATGCGAGTTAGTTTACCATCGGCATCGAAGAAATACTCAGTTGCACCAATGTCATTAGTCAGAACATAGACCCGCTCTGGATCAACAGGTTGTTCAGAAAGATCTTTAGTGAGATTGGCTCCGTTGAACAGAGGCCGTGCATAAGTGCGAATGTTGTTCTCATCAGCTTCCTTGGTAAAGATACGGTGTGTTGTACCTGTTCCATCTCTGAGGACAACGGTATTTCCTTCATCTAGCTCAAACAAGCGAATGTCGTGAATAAAGCTCCAGACATTACCATAAAATGAGGATGATCGTTGAATCGAGGCATATGGGTCTTCACTACTCTCCGGTGTGGTGTTGCGTGTGGCTTGACTGTTATAGGTATGCAGTAACAGCACATCAAACCCAAGCGCACTGATAGAACCACCAAAGTGTTGAAACACCAGATTCCCATTCGAGACATTGACACGACTGGTATTACCGCCACCGTGCTCATTGGTTGTGTAATACCAAAGTCGATCAATACCCAGGCGATTGAGTGGTACTGTCGAGCATTGATCGCTTCCTTCAGTTTGTTGATCATCCGTACATAGTATGGTCGTGTCTGGTTGTTCGATAGCACTTTGTTTTACATCAGTCTCGGACTGCAACCGTAATTCGTGTGCTGTGGGAAGGTCTGTGTTCTCCGTGGCTGATTGAACAGGATTAGTTGTGTGTGCTGCCGCTGGAGTGACACCTGATAGTGACAGGACCATTAGAAACGCGAAGAAGAACCGTACAAAACGATGTATCCACCATCCATACACGCCGCTACCGTAGTTCATGTCTGTGTGCTCCTTTCTGCTACAGTACGCCTAGAAGATGTGCGAACGAACGCTGCAACTAAATTCCTTCCATCTTGTATGCTCAAGAGTCTCATCAACAGTACAAGCTCTTTTTGGGTACATTTGAATACACCAGTAGTTGCACCACCAACCTAGTTTCTCAATAGTAGCTGGCTCAAAGGAATGGTCAGCACGATTGCAACACCTTACAGGTAACAAATCGCCCAACCCTGTCCCTTGAACATGCTTTGTTTTATTTAAGGATGTATTTGTGAAGATGTTATAAAAAGAAGTTCGAGGTAAGTATAATCGTCCTTATACGAATGTACCAGTCACTAAAGTAACCTGTTTGCACGACAATAGTTGTGCGTCTATAATGCAACTATTGTGCTTCTTTGTTTGTACTATGAGGCGTTTTCTTATCATCTGGCATGCTCTTTTCAATAAATGCTCTATTGGATGCCATGCAATAAAGAAGGGAGCACTTTTGCGATGAACGACCATCTAAAAGCCTCACGATGGTCAGTGCTTGCCGCAGTTATCTTCTTCCTTATATGGATAGGAGGCATTTTTTGGTAGGAGGGCATCTCGTCAATGGAGTTGTGATAGGACTCATTGTAGCATTGTTCTTTGGCGTGGGGTACTATTTATTCATGTATTATATTTCGATGCAATCTCGACGTCGTTAAACCGTCAACATCTTGTCGCTCACGGAGTAAGATGAAGACACGCATAGAACACATCTTACTCCGCGAGTGTGCCCAAACGATCATGGAAGCCACTGTATATACTATACCAATAATGGTAGTGATCTCACTTACGTCTTGCGAAAAATCTTATACATCGTAAATACCAGCATCCACCCAACGGCGGCGGCGATCCCAGTCAGCCATGCCAGCTCTTGATTCAGCATAAACATGACGAAGAAAAAGGCAAACCCAACAACCAGAGCGCGAAGCAATTCATAGAGTACCCATTTTGCGGTCATAAAATACCTCCTCGAAACAATATCTCTATCGCATTGATACAGCTTTGCTAGTTACTAAAGTAATCTGTTTACAGTACAGTTGTGCGTCTATGATGCAAATACTATGCTTCTCTCATCGTTCATAGCTTATTGTGTCGTTATTACAGCCAGGTTGAATATCCCAGAGATAGAGTGCGGCCTCTGTCCGGTTATTGACCTGGAGTTTCGTAAGCACAGATTTCATGTGGTTCTTGATAGATTGGAGTGAGGTAACCAACTGTTCTGCAATGTCTTGGTTGGACCATCCACAGGCAACCATATAGAGTATGCGGCGTTCAGTTGATGTTAGTTTTGGTGGACCATCAAGTAGAGCGCTGTGATACGATTGGTTGGTGGTCATACGTTGCATTGCCGTCACAAGTTCGTGCTCAATCAGATGATAGCCCATTATCCCAGCCACATTATATTCCCATAACAAGGCCCAGTAATCAGGACATGTATTGACTGTAGCAACAAGTGTAGGTCGTTGATGAGTTGACCTGTCTTCAAGGCACTGCAAGGCAAATCCGGTAGGCTGATCAATCATAAGACAGTATGGTGCAGAAGGATCTGTTTGCACATTGAGAAGTTGTACCTTTTCGGCCAGCGTTTCTGCGATATGTGAGTTACTACAGATAATGGACAAAGCCTGCTTGTCAAGAAAAGAGGCTTCCTGAGAAAATGGAATTGCGTTCATTGGTGTTCTTCTGTTCCTGCATTTCTCTGGTATGCAGCAAAGTGTCACTCAGCCAACTCTAGTCTAGAATAGTTAGGTTGTTGGAATTATTGCCTCACATATAGTATAGAGTGTCATTCAGTGATGTAATCGCCCCTCAATGTTGGCCAAATGTAATCAGCAAGATTGTTTCACCACAGAAATACGATTTTATCCTTTTCAACCTCTACCTTTTGTTATACACAAACTATGCCATTCAAGTAAATATCCTTCGTTAATTCTGCACAAATAAAAAACCAGAGCAAATCTGTTACTCTGGTCTTTCTGGCACGTAATCAAGATATATTTAGTTTTCGTCTTGCTCTGATAGTAGCTTGTCTACCGCACGTGTAACTGTAACGCGATTCTGGTGCTCTGTCTCATACTGCTTGACCTGCAGCAACTCTGCTTCACTGAGACTGGACAACCGCTCTGTAATTTCATCAGCGCGTAGTTCATCGTAGCGTGGTAGTGGCTCAACGGTAACCGGTGTTTCAGTCGGCGTGCTCTGACTACGTTCTAACAACAGACGCTCCACTTCTCGCATGACCATGACGCGGTTGTCGTGGTGTTCTTCATATGTGCGAACACCGTGTAGTGACGCTGTGTCGAGTTGTGCTAGTCGGGCCAGAACATCCTCAACATTGAGTGTGTCATAACCAGGGAAGGGTTCTTCAAGTGCAGGTTCTTCTTGTGTGCGAAGGGTGCTATTCAACACATCGACCTTGATGGAGAGACGGGTGACCTGTCGATTGAGGTTTTCTACGGAAGTCTGAGTTGGTATTTGCAGCAAATGCAAGACATGGTCACGGACGTTTGCTGTTTCATCATAGGCTGCTTCAACCTTATCAGCAACTGCCTGGCCTTCTGACACAACTTCGTCTCGTACTGTTCCTGTTAGGGTTTGCAACTGTGTGCGTGCTGTTTGCTCAAACTGTGCGCCACGTTGCTCGAAGCGATCAAACGCCTCGGTTATTCGGTCTCCGACCATAGCTAGTGCACCAACGTAAGCATATGTTCCAGTACGTGCTGTGCGTAATAATGAACCAATCATCTTTCATTCTCCTTATATAGTACACTTTCCATATGACGCTCTGTGTCATATTGTTGCGAAAAGTGTGCCAGATCAGGCAGCGGTGCGCTGACATTTTGAGGAACACACAAACAGTGGCCCCATATATGGGACCACTGTTTATATTGACACCCTAAAGGTTCTCGTTGCTCTGGCGATTTCGTTGCAAGTATACCGCACCAGGATGGGGCAAAAACCAACCCTAAAGGTTACTACTCTTCTTCAAAGAGTTCGAATGAGTCTGCAATGATAGCTGGTTGATTCTCGTACTCAACATAGAGATCATCTTGCAGGTCAAAATCAAATGCTTCCTCGATTTCTGCAATGACAAAGTTCTGGACTGTGCCAGTCACACTCATCTCTGCACCATCTTCAAAACTGATGGTCTGATCCGGCATAATTACCAACAGTGGCGCACTAATCTCAAGCAGGCGATCATCACCTAGACTGAATGACTGATCACCGAAAATTTCATTAACCTCGCCTGTGACTGTGACATTTTCCCCTTCAAACGCGAGCGGATCTTCTGCAATCGCACTCAAGGTCAAAGCCTCATCGCTAGGGTTGACTTCTTCCTGTACTTCCTCTTGTACATTCTCTGCAACGTCTTCGAGACCAGCTTCAGCCGTTGCGGCTGCTTCTTCCACATTTTCTTCTACTGCAGCTATCCCCTCTTCCAGTTCAGCTTCAGCCGTTGCAGCGCCCTCTTCCAAGTTCTCCTCTGCAGCGGCAGCACCTTCTTCAAAGTTCTCCTCTACTACAGCTGCACCCTCTTCTAACTCTGTTTCGGCAGTAGCGGCCAATTCACCTGCATCCTCTTGTAATTCTTCTCCTGTGGTTTCTACCGTTGCCTCAATCTCCTCTTCAACGACGCCTACTGTTGCCGATGTGTTCACAGCATCACTATCAGTACCACCGCAGGCTGCCAGAACTATTCCGAGCGCTACGCTGCTTGTCGCAATTGTTGCTTTTTTCCACGAAATGGATGTAAAGTTATTTTGAAAATACATGAAATTCTCCTTTTATCAAAGAATCTATAAAACGAACACTTCTCTCTATGCAAACTATATGCCAAATTGACTATTTCGCAAAAATAAAGTTTGATAACGAAGTAAAATGTTGTTAGCTCACTGTGGTAGATAGGGTATGTTGCCTCTGATAGAGCCGATCATAGCGCTCTGCCAGTGTCCTGAAATACCCCTCGAAGACATTCCAGCTCTGCTGCATGTGATCTCGTGCCTTCTCAGTGTTTTCGCCCTCCTGGCCACGTCGTGCAAGGCGTAGTGTTCGCAGAATACGCCGACTTACGCCACTCGTGATCGTACTTGCGACTCGAGTAAGTGGACTTTTGGTCGTTTGTAGAACTTGCAACATCACTTCTTGCGCAACTTGAGCAGAGGCTTTATCATTCAGATATCCCTCCTGCATCATATGATCGATGAGGAAGGCACGACTCCAATAGTAGCTAATGTTATCGGTAGCACTTTTAAGCGCCAGTACATACACAATCTTGCGTGAAAGGCGGACGATAAAACTCCTGACAGTCTTGGTAGGAATAGCCAACAAAGTAGACACACATCCGCCCTTTGTTGACTCTTGGTTGAGCAATGTAGCAGTCCCTTTTGGTATTTGCTGATCG
>JBCDFA010000440.1:0-5480 GCA_039178835.1 Chloroflexota bacterium | reverse complement strand
CGTCGATGTCCGTTCGGGCGAATTCTAAGGTCGTCGTAGCCTGGCATCACTGTCGCGATAAATGGCTTATTTGTCCCACGTGAACTATTGTAGTTCTCGAGCCGACCAGCGTAGGAGTTCATCGCCAGACCGGGTGTGCTTTCCCAGGTGATGTCGTAATAGTACAGCGCATCATAGACATCAAGGTAGTTGAAGTTGTCTGTGCCACCAAACCAGTACTGATCGCGGTTCGGGTCTGCCTGGTTGCGGTGTTGTTCCCATGTTCCTACGCCGCCAAGAGAAGGTGGATTGAACCAGAAGACGGCTGGTTTGCCCTGAAATGTAAAATAGGCTGGACTGCTGGTGAAATCACGTCGTAGCACATCGAGTGCTTCTGCGAGCCCCGCAACCGTCCGCATTGATCCGATAAATGAAGCGGACTGGTCAGGAATAATGGCTATTTTCAGGTCGCGCCCGCTTTCCTCAACCAATTGCAACATACGCCGACAACGCTCATCGAGACGATCCTCATTGGGGCCATACCAGGTGCAGATCAGCGCATCGATCCCGGCATCGTCGGCCTGCTGAATATGGCGTCGAAGTGCGGCCTCATCACCACCCTGATATTGTGGTACGGCGATATCACTCATCCGTGCATACGACCAATCACTGGGCTCATACCACGGGTAGTAAAAAGCCATGACCGGGCGCTCATTCTGCGCCTGAGTGGGGGTTGCTGTATGGGTGCTTGTCAGTGTAAACATCATCGTAAAGACACAGAGCAAAGCAAAAAATCGTTGGAATGAACGGAAAATCATCGCTCCTCCGGTGTATGCAAAATCGAGTAAACAAGTCGGGATAGTAGCAGCTTTTGGTGGTCTGTGCAATCGGATAACGGATTGATTATGTTACAATAATGTCGCAATTGTTCCGTTTCTAGGATTTCGTTTTGTAACATATGGAAGCCCAACAACTCTTTTCAATTGGCCATTCAAATGTTCCCGTGGCGCATCTAATCGCACTACTCCAGCAGCACCATATTAGTATTGTGTGTGATGTGCGAAGTGCACCATACAGCCGTTACAATCCGCAGTTTAACCGCGAGACGCTTGCAACCAGCTTCCAGGAACAAGGTATCGTCTACCACTTTATGGGTGAGTCGCTTGGTGGCAAACCCAAATACCCGATGCTGTTCAGTGAGGATGACCACACACCAGACTATGCCAAAATAGCCGTGTCGACTACCTTTGCGCGTGGCATCGAGCGTTTGATTGGTCTGGGCACGCAGGCACCTACTGCGTTCATGTGTAGCGAGGCCGATTATCGGCGTTGCCATCGTCATTTTCTGGTGACGCCAGCCCTTATCGAGCGTGGTGTTACCGTCTGGCATATCCTTCCTGATGGTGATCTTGTGCGCGGTGTGGCTGTTCCATTGCAGGAGCGCATGTTTTGAAAAAGAAAGCCTTCGGTATGTTTGCTGTTTGCTGCTTCCCTCAAACGTTTGTCATAACTTGTATTTCCCGTACGGTGCGTCTGGGTTTGGTTGGTTTGTTGGCGTCAGCCCTGGTCTCCTGTGCGCTTCCGACAGGCGACACAAGCGACCTTCCCAACCAGATTGGTTTAGCCCCGGAACAACAATCAAGTCTCCCTCCAGAGGCAGTGGTTCAGAGCTTCTTTGAGGACTTCAATTTCGCCTTTAATGACCCGTTGCTGCTTGAGGATGTGGATCGCCGTGGCCAATGGATCGATCAACTCGTGAGTTATTTTGTTCCCAGCGAACGTATCGAACACCGTAGTCTGTTTGCCGAAGCATTTCGGACCTACTCGACTGGCCAATACTTACTGGGCGGCAACAACGAAACTATGACGCTCGAAGTGCGGTTTGATGAGGAAACCATCGAGTCTGAAATCACCGATAACCGTGCACTTGTCCGCCTCCCGGACGCAGTGGTGTGCGTTATCATCACCAGCGGGGCCGCCACTGCCGACGACACCTGCGACGACGAATCGGACCTTGATACTCTCATTGGTACTGAGGATGGCGCGGTGCCGCTCATTCGCGTTGGCGGGCGCTGGTTTCTCACGTCTGATGTGGAGTAGAAGTTAGGGGTTGAGGGTTAGGGGTTATAAATCTCTGTAGCGGCGGTTTGCAACCGCCGTATCGTCCTCTTGAGATGGGTCGTCACGGGGACGGCCCCGATGGGATGGAGCTATGGCATCCCAGCATGATTTTACAAACGAGGCATGTACAGCCCCATGTCAGCAGCTCCCCACGCGTCCTTGCGGGTTCCTAGGGCGCCACGCCTGGGCTGGGGGTGTCGGGGTGGTAGCCCACCCTGACAAGAACCCAATGAACACAGAGGGACAGAGTTGGTTGAAAGCAGCAGGTAGCGGCGGTTTGCAACCGCCGTATCGTCTTGAGATGGGATGTCACAAGGGACGGCCCCGACGCGATAGTGCTGACTCTGGTCAGCGACTATCTTCAAATCCTCAAAATCTTCAAAATTCCCCTGATCGCTTGCCCGAATTTTCACCCCTTCCATCGTTATTGTACTATGAGGTACGTAAAAACGTAGTAGATGTGTGGGTGTGGAAATATCATCAATCAGATCCATTGAAATTATAGAAAATTTAAGAGTAAAAGTATTGAAATAACGAATGTGGCCGTATCAGGCTATGCTGGAATAGCCCTGATTGCTTCATTCGATGTTTGCCGCCATTTCATAGATCCCATCAGAGATCGCTGTATCACCAGGAGAGCGAGCTGCTATGCCGGACAAAGAAGACATTGAACATCAACGAGAACTCCTTGCCATCCATCGCCGCACACTTGCCCAGTATCTCAAACAGCGTGCCGCTTTAAGTGAAGCATATACACCGCCCGGTGTTACATATGGAATTGAGGAGGCACGCAAGAATATTCGGCGTATTAAACAGAACTTGCGGAATTGGGGTGAGACCGTCGAAGACCATCCCGATGATGAGGAGTATGAAGAAGAAGATGGAGATGCTACTCAAACAAAGCCAAACTCTGCCAATACTTCAAAAAACTCCGCAGTATCGAATGCACAGCCGGAGAACACCGTGCCCCCTACACAGACCGAACCAACCATCGGGATTGTGACTGCCCTACCCAAAGAATATAGCGCAATGTATACCTTACTTGAGAATCCTAGAGATTATCAGGTTACAGATCGCAACACCATCTGGGAGTACACCTATGGAGAGATTCCAGCATTAAATGGTGGACAGCATCAGATTGTTTTATCATCGATTGGTATGATGGGGAATAATAGTGCGGCCATTGAGGTAATGCGTCTTTCTGACCATTTTAAGTCGCTGGAAAAAGTTGTCTTGGTGGGTATTGCTGGGGGTATTCCTAATCCTGATAAACCGAATGATCATGTGCGGTTAGGTGATATCGTTGTGTCAGATCAATATGGTGCTATTCAGTTTGATGCCATTAAACAAACCACTAAGGGAGTTGAGTATCGTCCATTTCCTCGTCCTCCAAGCTTTGAACTGTTTAAAGTTGCACAACGTCTAGAGCTTAAAGAACGCACTCAAAAGCAATATCCATGGATGCCATTTATCACGTATGGAATGAAGCAATGTGAAGTTATACGACCTGACTCAGACACAGATAAACTGGCCGATTCGCAAAATCCTAACGTGTTTATTGACCATCCGCCTGATCCTAAACGACGTTCAAGTGAGCCACGGATATTTCTTGGTCCGATAGCTTCTTCAAATATTTTGTTAAAGGATGCAACAAAACGAGATGAGCTACGGGATCGATTTAATGTCAAGGCTGTAGAGATGGAAAGTTCAGGGATCGCTGACGCGACATGGCAGCTAAATATTGATTTTTTCGTAGTACGAGGCATCTGTGATTACTGTGATGCCAACAAGAACGATGATTGGCAAGAATATGCAGCAGTGGTGGCGGCAGCATATACCCGCGCTTTGCTTGAGGCAGTGCCTGCAGTGAAAGTGGTGGCAAAGACTATCTCTTCCCCTGACAGTCCACAGCAATCAGAATCGTCAATAAGACTTGAAATAGTGGTTAAGTTGGGCAATCTCTTAGTATTTAGTGGAATAGCTAAGGTAAGTGCTCGACGAGCATTATGCTCGAGGATTGGTGGTGATCCCAGTAAACTAGGGTTTATCAATGGTCAGTCCGATGAGGATTTTGCTACCGAGTTAGTTCATTCTCTGTATACGGCAGGGTGTTACTCAGAATTGGTAGCATTATGCAATGAGATTACGCCAGTTTTAAGCCCAGGCAAACGAGAAGAATTAATAGCGATTCAAACGAAACTGGAAAAACTAATATCCCAACAAGAGGAATCTAAGCCTACACCATCATCTAAGCTTACACCATCGCCTGATCATCAAAGTATTATCGAATTGGTGAATGAGGCTTGTGTTTCAATACAAAGAGCTTGTGAAGTATTGGAGCAACCATATCTAATACCAAAAGATTGTCGTGAAGTAATACGTTTGCTTGATAAAATAAAGCAAGTGGCTAATAATCTTTGGACAGAGTTAAATAACAAGAATTATCTGTCCGAAGCTTTTGAAAAGCTATATAGTAAAGTGATATTTGATCGGCATCGTGTTCATGAACATGTGTACAGTTTAGTTGTACAACTTAATCAATTCAATACTGAGTGTCGAGTAGTTACTCCGCAGACGCAGAAGAAGCATCAGCAATTGCAACAAGAATGTGGGGAGTTACGAGACATTTTATTTGGGTGGCAAGCATCTACTTCTCAAATAGTATTTGAACAATCGCAGGTAATATTTGTTGATCAGCCTACTGTTCAATCGGAAGCTCCGATTAAATGGACTCAGTTAGACGATGATAGTTTTGATACTTTGATCGAGCTATTACTTAAGTGTCGTAAAGTAAAAAATCAACATAGTCGTGATCAGGTTGTAGACCGTCTCGGAGATATCGCTGATAAGATTGAACGACAGAATTCACCTAGAGATCATATTTGGACAATTGTATCAGTGTGTCGTGATTACGAGAATGGGTTAGATAAACTAATAAATAGTGTGAAGTTTTTTGAAGGTGAATCAACGCCAATGAAAAATGTCTTGGAATTCTTGAGACAATTCCAGAAATAAATTTTGATTAAACTTTGTGTGGTTATAAGGAAAAGTATGATTAGTACTAAAATTCAAGTATTTCATGATGCTCTGGTGAGTATGGAGGAGGCAATAGCTGAACTGCGAAGCGACAATAAGTTTGATGATGCGTTTAAGAGATTCATGGAAAAAGATGTATGCCCTGACTTGATGTATATTGTTAAAGAGATTAGAGGGTTTTATCGAAGTGAAGAAGTTCTGATTCCTGATTTTGACTTGGAAAAACTGTTACATTATCTTGAAGAGATTATTGATCAAATCAATATGGTATATTTATATACCAAAATAGAGAACAAAACTGAACAGGAACTTAATGAGATATATAGAAAGACATTTCTGGAATT
>JBCDFA010000439.1:0-5484 GCA_039178835.1 Chloroflexota bacterium | reverse complement strand
GGGGCGCATCATTGGTGATGGCGGGTGCTTCTTTCAGATCGTCGATATTGCGGTGCTTCCTGAGCATCAAGGCCAAGGTCTGGGCAAGCGAATTATGCAAGCACTGGTGGCCTACCTCGAGCAGCATGCGCCACCTTCAGCCTATGTCAGCCTGATTGCCGATGGCCCCGCACGACATTTGTATGAGCAGTATGGCTTTGCCTACACCGCTCCGGCTTCCGTGGGCATGTATCGCTTTTTTTGATGCAGCATGTATAAGATGCCTACCGCAGTTCCATCACCTTATCCTGGATGGTGCTGAAACGCATCACCAGCATATCCATGAGATAGTTCTGGTAGACCCGCCACGGGTGTTTGGTTCCCTGGCTTGGTAAATTGTCCAGTGCCCGCTGCACATATCCAGATGTGAAGTTGACCAGAGGCAACCGCTCCGTCGTAGTGTTGCGATTGTGCGGGCTGGCCACACGATATCCGCGCATATCCATATGTCTGAGCAATCGGCATACGTATTGGGCAGTTAATTCGCATTTGAGAGTCCATGAGGCATTGGTGTAGCCAAAAGCCATGGCCAGATTTGGCACTCCGCTAAACATCATACCCTTGTAGCTCAGCGCCTTGGTAAAGTCCACCTTTTGCCCATCAACTAGGAACTCGATATTGTCCATCAGTTTGAGCACCAGCCCTGTAGCTGTGATAACGACATCCGCATCCATCTCTGTACCAGATTTGAGGCGGATGCCAGTTTCGGTAAACTCCTCAATATGATCAGTGGCTACCGAGGCTTTCCCGTCGTTAATCGCGTTGAACAGATCTGCATCCGGCACCAGACACAGGCGCTGATCCCACGGGTTGTAGCTGGGGGTGAAGTGCTTCCCAACATCATAGTTATGGTTCAGATGACTGTGTACTTGCTCAACAATCCTACGCTTCATCGTCTCTGGAAACCAGCGTGTTAAGCGGTAGAGGAGCATACTCATCAGAATCTGTCGCCAGCGGGTGATGCTATACGAGATTCTGGTGGGTAAATGTCGATTCATCCAGTTCGCGAGCTGGTCTTCCGCCGGCACATTGAGGATGTATGTGGGAGAACGCTGGAGCATCGTGACGTGTGCCGCCTTTGACGCCATGGCCGGGACAAGTGTAACGGCTGTTGCGCCGCTTCCGATCACGACGACCTTTTTGTCAGTGTAATCGAAATCCTTGGGCCACTGTTGTGGATGGATAATTTTGCCTTTGAAGCGATCAAAACCAGGGAATGCTGGTGTATAGCCTTGAGCGTATTCGTAATAGCCAGTACACATGAATAGAAAACGACAGGTAAAGCGGACGGGTATACGTTCGTGTCCTTGCTCTACGTCAACGGTCCAGAGGGCTTGCTCTGATGACCACGAAGCGCGACACATCCGATGCCTAAAGCGAATCTGCTTGTCGATACCGTATTCGCTGGCAGTCTCGCGCACATAACTCAGGATGGATGCGCCATCCGCAATGGCTTTAGGGTTTGTCCATGGTCGGAAGGTGTAGCCCAGCGTGTACATGTCGGAGTCTGAGCGCACCCCGGGATAGCGAAACAGGTCCCATGTTCCGCCGATAGCATCACGTGCTTCGAGGATGGTATACGATTTATAGGGCAACTGCGACTGCACATAGTACGCTGCGGCGACGCCACTCAGTCCGGCGCCAACGATCAATACATCTATGTATTCCGTTCCTTCATTATCCATAGAACGAGGTTTGAAGGAAGATGGCTGCTGAGGGTGATGAATCGATGTCATATCTATATCTCTCATATCACATAATGTAAACCGAACCAGATGACGGACTCCTGTATATGTCACGAAGAGCAAAAGTCTGGTTACTACCATAAAGTCTTCAATTGGGTGAGAACTCTGATATGTGGTTATTGAAACATGGCCGCATAGGTGTGTCAAGTATGTTTCACTCTTCCGAATAAAGTATGTTGGCAGTATCTGGCACCGTTTTTCCTTGATACGGCAGTGCTATCGCTGCTATGTTCGTTTTAGTAATAGGTTATACAAGGACGAACAATAATGGAGTATATGTTTTTCTATATCGGGTTGAGTTTGCTGCTGATACACGAGATGGATGCCATTCGACAACGCGAGTGGAAATTGTTTATCTTCCTGTCGAGCTTGCGTGAAGAAACAGCCTATGTGGTTTTCACGGCGCTCCATATACCATTGTACATTTTGCTCTTTTGGGGGCTCTTCGGTGATGGGAATGGTATCAACGATGGTTTGGTTATTGCACTAGATTGCTTCCTTATTATTCACGTTTTCCTGCATCTGCTCTTCATCAGACACAAGGATTATCGATTCACATCAGTTTTCTCGTGGGTGCTTATTCTCGGGGCGGGTATCGCGGGGGCAGTAGATTTAATTATCTGGAGAGATCGCTAGACCCTAAAGGTTGCCCCATACGTGACGGTGGTGAGAGGCGAATGGAGCATGGGGACACCATGAAACAAGACCCTAAAGGTTGCGATAATTGTGCGGTTTTTGGTGCCAAGAGGGGCCATGGGAACAAAACCCTAAAGGTTGCCCCATAAGTGACAATGGTGAGCGGTGAATGAGGCATTGGGAAGGGGGGAAGTAGACCCTAAAGGTTGCGATAATTGTGTCAAGCACTCAGATGTTCCATTCTGGTGTTTGAGTCATTGTTATCGCTTATCGTTTGTTCTACGATTGTGGGAGAACAGAGAGGCCGACAATGAACAACAAACGATGGAAAACAGTGGCAGCGATCAATGGTGCGCTCGGCGGGATGTTATGGTTTGGCTACCTTACTGGGTACTCGTGGTCGAGTGTTTTTCTCGATCTTTTATTCCCTCCGTTCGTTGGATTGGTGAGTTTTATCTCCGTGAGTGTGCTGGATGCGCGGCGAGAGTCAATAGATCGTTCGGAGGGTGTGGTTGGTTGTCTGCCATATATTCCATCATTGATCGGTGGTTGTGTTTTGCCCCTTCTGCTTGTGATCGTGCTGATTACCCCACCATTTACTCTTGGTTTCTTGTTCAGGATAGGAGAAATGAGCAGTGAAGTTCTGATACAACGAGAGGTTTCTCCCGACAACCAGCGCGTTGCAGAAGTCTATTTTCGGTCAGTAGGAGCCTATGGCTCGGGCAATGGTCGTGTCTTTGTGCGTGTAAAACTCCGTTGGTTCCCTATTGTCGAGCGTGATGTGTACCGATTGAGCGGCTCGGATGCCGATGAATACACGTCCGATTATCTGCGCTGGATCGACAATCGTACATTGTTTATCTCGGAGACCAATCAGACCCTAAAGGTTGTCCCATAATTAGCTGTGCTAGGAGGTGAATGAGGCACTGCGAAGGTGTAAATCCAAACCCTAAAGGTGTAACTAATCGTAGCACTTTTTGTCCCCAAACCCTTAGGGTCTATTGTTTTGGACAAGTATATTGTCCATTAAACCGCAACAGGAACACCTAAGCCACAACCCTAAGAGTCTTTTCAGACTTCTCACCAAATAGTCCATAACTGAACCCTGCGACGACGAGTGCGAAGAATATGGCCACTGGTAGCACATCGACATTGCCCCGCAGCAGCAAAGGAAGTGCAACCGTGAGAATCCAGGTCATTTTATAGATGATTTGCATTACAAAAAGACTTTTGAAAAGTTGGGAAGTTCGTAATCCGAGGGCAGATGCGATGCCAATGGCCAGCCAGATTGAGCCAGTTATGCCAAACATGGCTGGGTCATGTTCACCTGGAAACATATTATTTGCTGCCCATTGCGGAAAACTCACCATTATAAGACCTGGAACTCCTGCTCCAATGATATTGCTTATGTACAACCAGCGTAATCGTTGTGGGCTAGAGGTGATATGCAACATGTTTTCCTCCCTATGGTAAATAGAACTAATTAAGAGACACGATTTAACTTGTGATAGGCTCTGCTACTGCTTCAGCAACACCAGCAACGGCCAATTGCTGCATCTCAGCAATCGTTCCGGCAGTGTCAGGGTAAACATCAATAGACACAGTACGAAACCATTTGAGAACGATATAGTGATTGCCCCAGCTGGATATTACCTGCCCATCGGGTTGCGTATCGTGTTTCGTCCAGCGCACCATAACACGTGTGTTCCAGGGCGTACCACTGACAAAAATATCATGTAACTCAAAGGTGAATTGAGGAGACAGACGTGCGACACGTTCGAGCCACCAACGGAAGCTCTGTACATCATTGCGCTCACCACCGAGGGCATGTTCACCACGAAAGGTATGTCGAATATGTGGTGCACAGCCCTGGATAACTGCATCAAAGTTTCCGCTGCTCACGTTTTCAAATGCTTTTCGTGTGACCTGTTTAACAATGAAGTGATACACGTGCTTTTCCTTTACACTGTTGCTTTATTTGTTGCTTATAGCATACCGTGAGCGGCGTAATCTGGCTTGCCGCTGTCTGCCATGTTTTTGACATTTCGTGCCAAGTATCTACAATAACAGTATGCAATTGATGATTCCTGCTATCTCTATCAAAGCAGCTTTGGATGGGTTTGCGGTTTTAGGTTTCAATACATCTAATCTACTGAATGCAACTGGTATTGATCCAGAGCTATTTCAAGATCCGTTTGCTTCAGTACCAGATGAACTGTTCGGGCAACTTTGGATGCACGCGTTTAAGCAAGACCCTGATCCAACGTTACCAACTCGTGTCGGTCTTGCAGTTCCCTATAACGCTTTTGGTCTTCTTGATCATATGGTTGGCAGTTCAACAACGATTGGTGAAGCGTTTCATGTGTTGAACCTCTTTCTCTGGTTGGTATCGATTGATATGAGCCTAGATTTTGACCACAGACACGGTGATTGGGTGTGGGTCCTCAACGATCCACCGGTTCCAGCACGTTTTATCAGTGAACAATGGACCCTTGCCGTGATATTCCAACGGTTTCGGCAGAGGATGTATGGTTTTCGTATCGAGGAAGTTCATTTATCGCAAAGTACGACTGTGCCAACAGAACGATTTGAACAATACTGGGAAGTGCCAGTTCGGCTGGGTCAACACGCCACTGGGTTTCGGCTGGCAGCAGGAGTATGGGAGTCACCCAACCAAGAGTCTGACCCGATGTTGCAACAGACATTGCGAACTGTTGCAGAACAGGTTCAAATAAAGCAGTTCGAGGAAGCTCCACTGATCTATGCTATTCGTACACGCCTTCCTGAAGCGCTGCGTGAGGGACAATTCTCCGCTGATGATATTGCACAAGAGTTGGGACTATCACGTCGTACATTGCAACGGCGCCTATCATCAGAAAACATAACCTTTCAACAACTGCTTGATATCTATCGGCAGGAACAAGCCATGCAGATGCTCCAAAATGGTGAGACTTCAATGATAGATGTGGCATACACGCTTGGCTACACCGAACAAAGCTCTTTTAATCGTGCGTTTCTCACGTAGCCAAGCTGAGGGAGATTGGCCTGTCCAACGGCGAAACGC
>JBCDFA010000438.1:0-5573 GCA_039178835.1 Chloroflexota bacterium | reverse complement strand
TCGGTCTGCACCACCAGTTCGTTGGCTACAAACGTCGCCACATCTCCGTCGGGGTCAGCCACAGCAGACAATGGCCGTGCCTGCCCACCCAATTCGGGGAGTTGAACCTCGGCTGGTGCGACCGCAGGATCGATCTGATAGCTAAACGGTGGTGGTGCACTACCCTGGCCTCCTATTGTCAAAGGCAGAAAGGTCTGGTTGGCAAAGACATCAAAGGCAACCGTCGCTGTTTGTTCAGAATCTCCCGTTGTACAGGGATAGGATGAACAGACCGTGATCGTATGACTACCAGGGGTCGCATTTTCAGGAATAATAAATGGAACGGAAAACGAGCCGCCTTCTGGAATAAGAAATGTTTCGGCATCCTGATTGTCCCAGCGGATGGTCCCGGCATTATTGCCCGGCGCATAGCCGCTGCCGCTGAGAGTGACTTCAACGCCTGTTGGCCCGTTGGCCCGGTCAATCGAGAGCTGAACGGGCGTATCAGTGGCTTCCAGCGGTGCATTGGCCAGAAAGAGGCTGGCTAATAAAACGAACAGGACCAGATAATGTATATGTATGATTCGTCTGCGATGTAGGTGCTGCATGGGTGTTCTCCTTGTCGGTCTGGGCGTAGACATCGACAATTGTCTGTTTCATGGTGAGGCATCTCAGGTCTGTTGTTTGGGCGGGGACCACTTATGTTTGCCGATGACACCTCCTGGTATGCTTGCTCAAAAGAGTAGGTCCTTCTAGCATAGCCAAGAACGTCCGCAAAATGTCCGTCTGGTATTCTCAAGACGAGATACGTTGCTCAAACCTTTCTTCATCTGATGGGATCAAAATACCCCTCCAACACGCATATTGGTGTTAGAGGGGCTTCAAAAAGATGTGATATAAAAAGGGATCGTTTACCCGCGACAGGCCGCGAGTTCGGCACGAGCCGCCGCTTCAGCGCGATAGACAGCGCCTGTAGTGCCACGCCATTCCATCAAGCTCATGGCAAAGGTGGACTCGGCACGTGCAGCACAGTCATCGTCGCCAAAATCAAGCCGCGAAAGATGGGCACGACAGATACGTGCAAATTGTTGGCTGCTAAACTCGGCACGGATGCGGTCAACATCATCGGCGCCCACAAAATCGATCAAACGAGTGTAGAGTTCAGCGGCAGCCAGACCACAGGCGTCGTTCCCAAAATCAGGTGGTGTAAACGGCGGACGCTCAATAAAATCACGGATGTTGATCCCTGGGAGGATACCCAGCACACCAGGCAGCAGCTGTTGACTCAGATCGACGAGCGCCTCATCGGCTACATTGATCCACGCTTCGCCGTGAGCGGGCATGGATCCTGCTGCATCGAATAGCTCGACCTGCATGTTTGGGCTGGCCAGGAGATCGGCAACGGCAAGTGCCTGATCACGATGCTCTGAGTGTGGATTGACATACACTCCCTGGACAATGGGCTGCATGTGGTAATCGGCCAGTGAGAAGAGGAACAACGGCCCAACTTCCTCTGTTAGTGTGCGGAACTGTTCTGCTTCAGCAACCAGAATACCTGTCTTACTTGGTTGGGGCGAAGGATCGCCTTTGAGCGCATCTACGAAGTTTCGCATAGGTGTTGGTGTCGGATCAAACGCAGGGTCGATGTATACCAGATCAGGGTACTCCTGTTGCAGGTCTATAATCTCATCCAGACTGCCCGGCATTGCTAACTCGCGCTCAAGAAACCACGCAGGATTTGCCAGCACCAGATCGGCCTCCCACCAGATCGGTGTACCAACAGGAAGTACTTGATCCTCGACAAAACGCGCAAAACCAGCCTGAAAGATATCGGGGGCCTGGGCACGATTCAGTCGTGCAAACTGGCACCAGTCTGGTGGTTTGTTGCTCAGACAGGGTGGACACTGTTCTGATTCGCAGAGCCCGGCAAACTGAAAATCGATATTGCGGCTATAACTAAAACCCCCATTGGCGTACAGGCACCAGCGTGGTGGATTAGCCCCAAAACATTCTTCACAACCATCAGGAAGACAGTAAGCGCTGGCCAGCCCTGCTTCGATCAAGGTGTCACTCCAGGCATCTGGCCCCAGAATAAGATCAGGGTTGGCGGAAGGATCGCGGAGAGCTTCCGCTAATTCGGCCTCGCTGGCAAAATCGACCAATTCAAGCTGGTACTCTGCAGCATGTTGTTCAAGAATACTGCGAATGCTTTCAGGCCACGCGTGCCAGACCTCTGGTTTTTGCAGGTAGAGTGGGTAGGCAGGGGCACGGGCCGCCAGATTGATAGTACCGCCATCAGGGCTATTTTGGATCGTCGCTGTTATGTCACGTGGTGGGTACTGTGATGTCAGCCCGAAGAAGAACGAACTATCTCCACCACCACTGTATGATCCTGCACAGACTGCTGGTGAAAAAGCAAATGTGATGGTATTGCCCGACTGATTGACCGACGATGGAGCAACTGTGCCCAGACCACCCTGTGTCACTACAAACACGTCCTCGGTAATACCATCATTATCATAGTCTAGTGGAACAATCGGCCCAACATCGAGTTGAAAGGACGTGATACAGGGGATGTCAAGAATACCAGCGACCTGACGTAGATCAATGCGATATTTGTATCTGTACAATCCGGCGGCGGGTGTTCCTGGCTCACCTACTGGCAGCGTCCGTGACTGTAGAAAGCCGGAGCCGCTTCCTCCGGGCAGTGTAATCGTATCTGTTGTATCGGAAACCGTAATAGTGCAGTCACTATCAAATACACAATTGATGTCAGGTGCTTTGACAGTCGCAATGTTGAGCGGGGCTGCATTAGCAACAGGAATTGTTACACATAGCAGAGCTAAAACGATCAGCAGTCTTTTCATTCCATTCCTCCGGGAACGATGCATCAACGGGTTCTATCTATGAGACGAGCGTATGTGTCGCGATCTTTCCTCCTGCACAGACCCGAAACGAGTTCCTGCCACGGTCGGGGTAGCAGGATGGGTCGAGGTCTTACGACTTTTAGCAGGGAAATGGGCCAATTGGAAATGGGAAGGGCCAGCCCTCAGGATCAGGTCGATAGCTCAACTGGTCGAGGACGTCGTCTCGTAAAACACGGAGTGTGACTGGCCCAGGAAGAATACCTTCCTCATCAAGCGAGATGGCCCAGGACTCGATGTCTTTGACCAATTCATCCATGCCTTCTAACTGATCAGTATATGCCTCAAAGGGCAGTGTCGGACCAGGCTGTGGTATTGGAATGGGAATACGTGGTCCTCCTGAACCACACCAATCATCAATATAGTCGGCCAATGCAAACTGCCGTATCATTGCGGTGCTTGATTGGATTTGCATACCAGCATTCACCCATCCCTGAATCTGCTCAGCGATTTCCACATAACGTACCAGAAACTCCTCGCTCAGCCATGGAACAGGTGTACACGCCTGAGCAGCTTTGGGGGTTGGAGGCCAGTGCGGCGAGCTTTGGAACTGCGAGTGCGGCTGCGACACCGGTGCCGCCACGACGCAAAAATGTTCGTCGGTTGTTTGATGCGTTGGTCATTGTTCGTTTCCTCCTAATAACTATGAATTCATGACCTATTCACTCCCATGACGAGTGTGCGTGTCGCAACCTTTCCTCAATGTGCCATCAAAAGAGAAAACTCCGCCACATTGTGTGACGGAGTTGGAGGAAAAGAGAACAACCTGTTAGCGTTGGATTAGCGGGAGAAAGTTGAAAAATGGCTTATACGCCAGCGCATAAAAATCACCGTCGCTGCCAACATCACCATCAAAGATTTGTGCTTCAGCCGCAATCCAATCCAGTTCAACACTCTGACCGACGGTGGGAACCTCTTCACTCTGACCGACGGTGGGAACTTCTTCCCAAGTGTTATCGCTATTAAGTCGCACGATTACTAATTGTTCTTCCGCAATTTCCAGGCGATTCAAAAGATCCTGGTTGTAAGAAAGGCGCACACGGATGGGCGGATCAGACGCATTCCATGGACGGCTATTATCTTGGTCTTCGGTGTTAATCACAGGTTGGATATTGAAAGGTGTTCCCAGAAGACGTATCGGCGAGTCATCTGCTGGTGGTATTGAACAGGCTGGTGTTGTGGTATGCGCCACACGCGTATCTCTGATTTCATCTGGGGGAATATCTCCTGGTACTATTTCGGTTGTGATCTCTCCACCCGAAAGGGGCGCATGTACCCCGATGTACGCTGTGCCAACACCACCGCCAAGCTGGTATGTGACAATTGCTTCTTCATCGGTCACACCATTTCGTGCATAGATATAACCACGCAGAGCAACTGGATTATCATCTGAAAAGAAAAAATTGTAGGTGAATGTCCCACCATTTTGTGGAGTAGCCCATACAGGCTCATCACACACACCACCAGCCGGGCAGTAGGCAAATGCAACCTCTTCACTTTGTGCATCACAATCCTCTAGTCGGACATTAAGTGCAACGACTTCAGAGAACGATGAACCTTTTCTTGTCGTTATTGGCGTGACCATAATACTGGGATGCCAATCGGTCGATGCAGCAGTGACGTTATTGAGATTAGTTAGACTAAGAGGAGTAATGCTATTTGGTGGTATTGCAAAACGGTTGCCTGTGTTGGGGTCATTTACAAAGACCGCGGCACGATCTGCCAGGTTTGGGACAACTCCCAGAAATGGTAGTTGTTCCTCTTCACTTGGGAGTAGGATGCCCTGCCCAATAATACGTTGGGGGTATTGTCCATCGCGTGGACGTACAAGATATGCTTCGCCGACAGCTGTTTCGGATGATCCTCCAGCAATATCAAGAGCAACATTTGCCACAGTATCGGATTGCACTGCCGTACCATTGAAAGTAAAGAGAGAAAATACTGGACTGGTTTTCCATGGTGGTGGAGGTGGTGCATTGATATTTATATTAGGATAGAAGTTCTTGATAACTTCCCATTCTGTCGTACCTCCTCCATATATCAGTTCATGTGGCGTATTATTGCAGGAAATAGGTTGTTTTCCCTGCTGTGGTGCTACTCCCCCACGCCAGAGCTTGTCGGTCGTGTAATGATAGGCCATCAAGGTGTCATCTGTCCCGATAAGGGTTGGATATGGAGGAGAGCCAAAATCAATACCAGATGCGGTACAGTATTGTGGTTCGCCCGTAACAGCATTGAAATACTGATCATATAAGTACAACGCGTGATGTCCCAACTCGTGACCGAGCGTACGCCATCCGGCAGGGTTGGACCAGCGCCCGCAGCGTGCGCCCTCGCCATTCCAGAGCCTCCCTAGTATGATGGGCAGATCGTAAAACACAATAGGTTTATCATCGATAGTGGTAAATGGTGATACAGTTGGGTCATCAACAATCCCACCCACAAACGCACTCGGTCGGTAGGTGCTATCAGCCAGGATTTGAATGTCTGCTTCTTCCCAGTTTTCACCACCGGTGTAGACATCGATGGTACCAAGCGACATTTGCCCCTCAGTGAAGTTATACAGATAGGCTGATGTGTATTTGAAAGCCTGTTCAAGATCCTGTAAATAGTCATAGTTCCCATTTTGGTCGAACCAGGCCAAAGTAAAAGTTTGGATCCTGACGGGAT